>NZ_KI912153.1:0-109458 GCF_000517105.1 Fischerella sp. PCC 9605
ATAGAGAGCGATCGCTCTAGACAAATCCCTACTAATACTTCTGGTTTTACTCCCCATGAACGCAAGTAGTGTGCGAGTTGATTTGCTCTTTTGTTGAGTTCGTGGTAGCTTAGCTGTTCCGATTCAAAAACTACAGCCACTGCATCAGGCGTGCGTTCTACTTGCGCTTCAAATAATTGATGGATACACTGCTGTTGAGGATATTCAACTTCTGTATGATTCCACTCCCGCAGTAATTGATGCTGTTCAAATTCCCTCAACAGTGGTAACTCCGACAAACGCTGTTGTGGATTGGCAACAACTGCTTCAAGCAACGTTTGCAAATGACCCGCCATCCGACAGATCGTATTTTCCTCAAATAAATCTGTATTGTAATCTAAACTTGCAACTATTCCCCCCTCTACTTCTGTCATGTGGAGTGTCAAATCAAACATGACGTTACGATTATTGTTAGTTTCTAAGGGGGTTAAAGCTAAACCAGGCATTTCTAACGCAGGTATTGGTGCATTATGAAGCACAAACATCACTTGAAATAGAGGTGTATGACTCAAATTTCGCTGTGGTTCTAGTTCCTGCACTAACAACTCAAAAGGCATATCTTGGTGAGCATAAGCTCCTAAAGTTGTCTCACGTATACGCCTTAGTAATTCTTGAAAACTAGGATTACCACTGAAATTAGTACGTAAGACAAGGGTGTTGACAAAAAAGCCAATTAGTTGCTCAATCTCGTCCTGGTTGCGATTAGCAATGGGTGAACCCACCAAAATATCTTCCTGACCACTGTAGCGATGTAGTAATGTCTTAAACCCTGCTAACAAGGTCATGAAGAGAGTTGTATTTTGATCGCGGCTAAGTATCTTTAACGCTTGTGTTAAGTCTGGGGATAGAAAAAATGATTTCCTTTTACCAGAGAAACTCTGAATTGCTGGTCGGGGATAGTCTGTGGGTAATTGCAAGACAGGCAAATTTCCACTCAGCTTTTGTTTCCAGTAAGTGAGGAGATTGTCCAGAACTTCTCCCTGCAAATACTGTCGTTGCCAAACAACAAAGTCTGCATACTGAATAGGTAATTCTGGTAATGGTGAAGGTTGATTCTGGCAGAAGGCTTCGTAAAGCGTTGTTAATTCTCTAATAATTACTCCCAACGACCAACCATCCGTAACAATGTGATGAATGGTGAATAATAATATGTGTTCTTCTTTACTTAAGTGTAAGAGAATACAACGCAGCAATGGATCTTCAGTTAAGTTAAAGCATCGCGATGCCTCGCTATCAATAAGTCTTTGAATTTCAATTTCGCGCTTTGCTTCTGGTAATTCTTGAAAGTCAACTATGGGTAAGGTTAAGTTTAAAGTCGGATGAATTACTTGGACAGATCGTCCTTCAACCGATGTAAAATTTGTTCTTAATACTTCATGCCGTCGCACGATTTCGTTGAGACTAGATTCCAGTGCTGTGACATTCAGTGAGCCTTTTAAGTATAAACATGTAGGTACGTCGAATAGTTGACTAACTTTTGTCAACTCTTCTATAAACCACAATCGCTGTTGAGCAAACGATAGAGGTAGGGTTCCCTGCCGTTTTACTGGGCGGATACGTTGCTGTTCAGCAACTAAAGCTACATTATTTTTACGTATAAAACCCTCTACCAGTTGAGCCAGTTGAGCGACAGTAGGTGCTTCAAACAAACAGCGTAAAGGTAACTCTAGCTTAAAAGCTTCCCGCAACCTGGAAATAGCTTGGGTCGCCAATAAAGAATGTCCACCCAAATCAAAGAAATTATCATGAATACCGATATGCTCTTGCTTTAATACCTGACCCCAAATATCAGCAACGATCTCCTCTGTGGGAGTACGAGGTGCAACAAAACCCAATTCAGATTCATTCTTGAAACTTGGTACAGGTAATGCGCGGCGATCTACTTTACCACTGGGAGCCAGGGGCAATGCTTCGAGCAGTACAATTGCAGAAGGAACCATATGCCCTGGTAGCTTTTGTTGAAGAAAATCACGTAACTGTTGGACTAGCTGATTACTAGTTGCATCATCCTGACAAAACTCAGACTTAGGCACAACATAAGCCACCAAGCGTTTATCATCACCGTTGTGTTCTCTAACTACAACTACCGCTTCCCTAACTGCTTGGTGTTGAACCAAAAATGCCTCAATCTCTCCCAACTCAACCCGGAAACCGCGAAGTTTCACCTGATGGTCAATACGTCCGAGGAATTCTATATTGCCATCACCAAGCCATCTTCCCAAATCTCCAGTTTTATAGATTAAATCTGGGCGATTTGCTGGTAAGTTGTTGCTCGCATCTGTAAACGGGTTAGGAACAAAGCTTAATTTAGTTTTTTCTTCGTTTTTCCAGTAACCAGCACCCACACCAATTCCCGATACACAAATCTCTCCTGGAGCACCAATCGGTAATAATTGCATTTGCCGATCGAGAATGTAGAGATTTAAGTTTGCTAAGGGTTTACCAATTGGAACTGTTCGCTGATTTTCTGGCAAAGGCTTGTCAACGATAAACTGGGTGATATCATCTGCTGCTTCAGTCGGACCGTAAGCATTCGCAATTTTGACGGAGGGATATATCTGCAACCACTTATTTACCCAACTTACTGATACCGGTTCCCCCACAACCATCATCCATTTCAAAGATGGTAATTCTCTTTCGGCAATTGCTAGCCTTGAAGTATATTCTAGTAAGCTGCCAAATAATGCTGGTACTAATTCAACAACTGTAATTTTTGATGATTTGAGTACTTGGAATAGTTTTTCAGGAATCGCAACAGTTTCAAGATCTACTATTACCGTCTTTCCACCGATGAAAAGTGGTGCCAAAAATTGCCAGACAGAAATATCTGTTGAAGAAGGGGCGCTTTGCAGAAAACAAAATTCTTCTGTTAATTCCAACTCATCAAATTGAGCATAAATATGATTGACTGCACCATCATGTCTGACTATTGCTCCTTTGGGTAGTCCTGTGGAACCTGATGTATACAGCATGTAAGCTGGATCGCCAGCATCATTCATCTGTTCTACATTATGGGTAGAGAGATTATAAAAATCAAACTTATTGTATATTTTTAACTCTGCGTTATTATCAAGAAGTGTACGTTCGGGAATTACATCATCTAAACAAATAATAGATGATAATTGCGAACAATCTTCTCGCAAGTCTGATAAGCTGTTTAATAGCGAAAAATCTGTTAATAGACATCTCACTTCACTATTAGATAACATATATTTAATTCGATTTGGTGGGTAAGTACTATCAATGGGTACATATGCACCACCTGCCTTGTATATCGCAAGGATAGCAACAAGGAAATTGATATCGCGGTCTTTAAAAATACCTACAAACTCTCCTTTGCAGACTCCTAATTTTCTCAATAATCCGGCTAGTTGATTAGCTTTTTCGTTTAACTCTTTATATGTTAGTTGAGTTTCTTTATGAATAACAGCTATATTGCTTGGAGTCTGAGATACTTGCTGTTCAAATAATTGATTGATTGTTTGCTCAACTGGATAGTCTTTAATATTGTTATTATATTGTTTTAGCAACTGGTGTTGATCGGAGTCTTTCAAGAAAACAACATCTGATATTTTAGTATCAACATTGTTGATAATACTTTCAAGAACATTAGTATAATATTTACTTATAAATTCTATATTTTCATCTTTAAAAAGATGTTGATTGTACTCTATATTAGCACTAATATTTTCACTGTTAATTAAAAAAGAAAATGTGATGTCATTATTGAGGTTATTTAAATTGTTTTTGTTATGAATATTTTCTAATAAAACTATGATATCAAAAAATGGACAACGATTCGGACTTGTTGGTATTTCTAATAACTGAATTAATTCATCAAAATGATAGTTTTGATGACTATAAGCACCAATAACTGAATCTTGAACTTGAAACAAAAAATCTTTGAATGTAAGTTGAGGTATCACCTGAGTCCGCAGGGGAATAACTTTGCTATTTAAATCATTAGTACCAATTTTTTCATATATCGGTATTCCGACAATAACATCATTGTTTTGAGTGTATTTTTGCAGCAGTATATTCAATACAGATACAAGGATCAAGTATATTGAAAAGTAAGAACCTTTAGCTAGCTTAATGATTGCTTGAGATAAATCATGCGATAAATCAAAGCTAAGAGACTTATTTTTAGTAATAGAAAGTGAAGGTCTTATATAGTCCAGAATCAGATTTGTTTCTGGCAGTTCTCCTGATAATTTATTGATCCAATAAATCTTTTTAGAAAATAATTTATTTGTGCGTAAATGCATACCCATTTTTTCTCCTTGTCGCCAAGTAATGGTTAAGTTGTAAATATGATTATGTCAATGGGATTTGGTATTCACTTACTCATTAGAAGAGTTTCTGCTCGTAGAACATCCTGAAACAGGGTGGGCATATCAATTATTAAAGGTAGAAAAGTTTTAATTCCTGTATCATTATGCTGTGTTAACTGTTTAACTACACAGAGCGAAAGTCCAATCAAATAAGTAAGTAGGCGGAAATAAACATCATTATGTTAGGTAATATAAAATTGCTGAAACCCTTACTAATGACAAAGGAAAAATGACGCTCCTAACTAGTTAACTGTATTTGTGCCGACCTACTGAATGCTTCTTTTTCTAACATTGAAGTAACTTCTTGCTCTTCTGGCGTCAAAAATGCTAAGTCTTTAATTTTGACATTAGGATTAGTTATCATCTGTTGCACGAGCATTTCAATATCTTCGAGTATTCCGGCAATAGTATCAGTATCAAATCTTCTAGAATCATAGGAGAAAGCTATTAATAACTCTTCATTTGGGTAGACAACTAAATTCAGAGGATAGTTATTTCTGTAATACAATTCAGTATATTGAATTTCTAAATTTATCTTACATTCTTGTAAAAATTGGCTGACTGGAAAGTTTTCAATCACCACAATACTTTCAAATAAAGTTAAGTTTCGCGGTACTTCACTCCATCCATGAATTTCCGTCAATGGAGTATATTCATAGTCACGTGCTTCAACCAGTTGAGTCTGTAAATGCTGTAGCCATGACAACAAAGACTGTTCAATATCTATCTGGACATAGATTGGCAATGTATTAACAAACATACCAACCATTGACTCTGCTCCCTCCAAATCTACCGGGCGTCCAGTAACAGTACAGCCATATAGTATGTTGTTGCGTCTGGTATAGCGGTTGAGGAGAATAACCCAGATACCGTTAACTATGGTAGCGAGGGTAAGACGATGTTGTATCGCCAAGGACTGTATTGCCTGTGTGCTTGTTGATGATAGCTTAATTCTTTCTTCATCGTACCTTTCTTCCTGAGTAGACAATTGGTCAATTTTTTCTATGTAAGTGAGAGAAGTTGGTGCTTTAACACCTTGTAATGCTTGTCGCCAAAAAATTTCGGCTCTAGATATGTCCTGCTGCTGCAACCAGTCAACGTAGTCTCTAAAAGGACGAGTAGGTGCTAAAGATATTTCTTTATTCTGAGAAAGTGCTTTATAAATTTGCACAAAATCCTGGATTATTAGTGGACCTGTCCAACCATCTATGATGATGAAGTGATAGCTCCAAATAAATTGATAGTAGTCATCAGCAAGACGAACTAAAGTTTGACGCATCAGACATGGCTGGGAAAAGTCAAAACCTTGCTTGCGATCGCTGAGAATAAAAGATTCTAATTGTTTTTTTTGTTCAACTGGCTCCAGATTACGCCAGTCATGCTGATTTAGGGGTACTTTTACTTGTTTGTATACAACTTGTAGTGGGGTTTCAGCTTCTTTCCAATAAAATCCAGTACGTAAAATTGTGTGTCTATCAACTACAAGTTGCCAAGCCTTTTCAAAGGCATCGATATCAGGATTGCCACGCAAAGTGAAGATATGCTGGAAAAAATATAGTGCAGATTGTTCAGAATATAAACAATGGAAGAGAATGCCCTTTTGTACAGGGGTGAGTTCGTATATATCTTCAATATTTTCTGCTTTCATTTATTTTTTACTCACTTGTTTGGTTAATTCTTGCCAGAAACTGATCCAATTTTTGTTTGTTCAAGTTAGCTTTTGGAAAGTCGGAAGGTGTATACATTACTGTTTCAATAGACTGACACTTAACAATCAGCGATCGCAATGCTTCTAGAAAATTATTTGCCAATTTTTCAATTGTTTCTCGCCGATGAATTGCTTGGTTGTATATCAAATGAAATTGCAATTCATCTTTAACAACAATTCCATTAATCTCTAGCAAATAAACTCTGTTGGTAGGTGTACTATAGCTGAGTCCTTTCGATTTTTGGGGGAGACAAAATAAAGACAGCTCTGAAATCATTTGGTCATATTGACCTAAGTAGTTGAAACTCACTTCACTCTGAGGAAAAGCTTGCAGTTTCGATTGGATCTCCTGCTCGCTGCTCAAGTACTGTAGTATGCCATAGCCGATACCAGTGTTCGGAATGCTACGCAAATACTCTTTTATTGTGATTAATGAATCTCCTTGGTCTGCAGATTCTGTTGTATCCAAAATAACTGGAAAATAAGTAGTAAACAAACCAACAGTACGGGATAGATTTATATCTTTGAAGATTTTTTCTCTACCATTACCTCTAATATCCACCCGCAGTTTCCGTTCTCCCGTCCATTTTGCAAAAGCTTGCACCAAAGCTGTGAGTAACACATCATTGATTTGAGTATTATAGGCTTTGTGTATCTCCTCCAGTAGAGCTTTTGTTTCTTGTTTATTTAGACAAACTGATACTATATCTGCATTAGCTGCTGTATTATCACCTGTTGAATAGTCAACAGGTAAGCGGCTAAATGGTTTTTGCATTTCTTGGAGCCAATAGTCCCGTTCTGGGATCATTTCTGAAGATTCAGCATACTCTTGTAGACATTCTACCCACTGCATATATGAGGTAGTATTATCTGGCAAATGTATCGCCTTGCCCTGACTGATTTGCTGATAAGCTGTTTGCAAGTCTTCTAGCAAAATTTGCCAAGAGACACTCTCAACTGCAAGGTGATGAATGATAATTAGCAGGTAGCTAGTTTGTTGTGGCGCTAGGTCAAAGAAGGCAAACCGTACAAGTGAACCTTCAAATAAGTTCAAACTTGCCTCTAGTTCCGCAGCTTGTGATTCTATCGCGAGTTCTCGCTCAATTTCTGGTATTGTCGACAAATCTACTCGTTTCAATTCAATAGTATCATGAAAACTGGCATAACTTTGTTGCCAGCCAGATTCTGTTTGGATAAAACGTAGGTGAAATGCATCATGATGTTGAATCAAATGCTGTAAAGCCTGCTCTAACAAATTGGGATCGCATATTTGCTGCATTTCCAGTAGTAAAGACTGGTTGCAATGATGTATATCGGGCTGATTTTGCGTCAGGAACCAATGCTGAATCGGTGTAAGGTGTAACTCTTGTGTTTCTAAATCTTGCTCAGCTTGGATGGTTTGAATAATAGATAAGTTTGCCGCTAATTCATCAATTGTCTGGTGTTGAAAAAACTGTTGAGCTGTTAATTTCAAGCCTACTTGATTAGCTTTGGCAGCGATTTGAATCGCGGTTATGGAATTTCCACCCAACTCAAAAAAGTTGTCATAGATACCTATCCGATCAATTCCAATAACTTGCTGCCAGAGATCGGCTAGCATTCGCTCGATTTCGTTACGGGGAGGTATGTAATCATTTCCTAGATTAGGGCGGGGATGATTTGCTTTAGAGGGATTTAGTAAAGATAATTTTTCCTCCAAAAGCGTTAATCCCTCTTCCAAATACTGAAAAGAATTATTCTGCTCAATTACAGCTTGGAAATCTTGTGTTGATACAACAACTTGGGATAACCTACATTGCAGAATGCGATTAAAAGCATCAACACCTTCTTGAGGCAATATCCCTTTTTTTAGACTTTCTTCACGCCCTTGTCTAATTTCGCTTGGCATTACAGTCTTAACTGCCATCCCTACTTCTTGCCAAGCATCCCAATTTATCGATACTGTGAGTTGAGCAAATGTGGAATTATTACGGTGAGCATAAGCATCTAGAAAGGCATTGGCTGCACAATAATCTACCTGCCCAAATTCACCTAATATAGAAGTTTTGGATGAAAAAAGCACAAATAAATCTAGATTTATATTCTTTAAAATCTCTCCCAAGACTAATGTGCCTTTAACTTTTGGTGCTAATACATTGGTTGCCATATCCCGCGTCTTGAGTTGGATGACACCACCACCAGCAATACCAGCCGCATGGATGACACCATTAATTTGACCAAATTTCTGTAATGCTTGAGCAATTACCGCCTGCATTTGCTCGGAATTGGTTACATCGGCATTTTTGACCTCAACTTGTGCTCCCAATTCTTCAAGTCTTAGCACTTTTTGTATCTTACGACTGACAGCATCTTCGCTATCATGATTTACTAGCCATTGTTCCCACTCGGAACGCTCAGGTAGTCCCCCTCGCCCGATTAGTATTAACTTAGCTTGTAATGTCTTTGCTAGATGTTCTGCCAATACTAAACCAATGTCTCCGAGTCCACCAGTAATTAAGTAAACTCCACCTTCTCTTAACTTAGTTTTGCCTGCAATGCGCTCATCTAACGGGATAGCTTCAAACGTTTGAATCCAACGGTGATATCCACGATAGGCAACTATCTCATTAGTCTGTTGTAATGTTAATTCTGCTACCAGGTTATCTATGAGTTTTTCTGATAAAGGGGTTTGAGCAGAATGCATCACTACATCAACACTACTGCAATTGATGTTCGGATATTCCTTGGGAATTACCTTGCATGGCCCTAATACCGTAGCCTTCTCTGGGCATAAACTTTCATCGCCAGTTACATTATGGATATTGCTGGTTACGACCATCAGCTTTGAGGAATCCGAAATATTTTGTCTTCCTATTGCTTGTGCTAAAAACAGCAGGCTATAGAAGTCAAGATACTGCAAATCTTCTAACAATTCTGGCTCATTGTTGAGCAAAGTATCATTCGGCGTAACACTCCAAAAATGGGCGATCGCATTTGGGTGAAAATCCTGCTTTTTAAGTTCCTGGAACAAGACATCATAGTCGTCTGGTTGCTGGGGATTGATGACATACATCCGGTCATTGAGCTTACTAAACTGTTCACCCATCTGCACGGTGATGACATCTTGATCCTGCTGTTCCAGTCGTTTGGCAAATTCGGCACCTACTCCATAGCTATCCACAAAGACCAAGCAATGCAACTTTTGCTTTGTCAGTTCTTCTGTTTGGAAAAACTCAAGTGGCATGGATTGTTTCCATACTGGAATATAAAACCAGTCAGCTATATTTGGTTTTTTGTCTAGCGATCGCTGCCATGCTGTTTCTGAGGTAGATGAGGAGTCTAGCTCAATAGAATAACGCTGATTTTCAACAGGATGACTCGATGGATTTTGCTCTAATGATTCCTGGGAGGCTGTTGACTCAAGCCAGTAACGCTGACGCTCAAAAGGATAGGTTGGTAAGGGAAGACGATGACGGCGTTCATTGGCGTAAAAACCTGACCAATCAATCTTGATTCCCAACATCCACAGCCGACCCAAGGTATGGAGTAAAAATGCTACATCTGAATGCTGCTCATGAGGATGGGGTATTGAGGTCAGCACAGTCAATTCTTCTGTATTCCAAGTCTCTCCACAACCAACTTCCAGTAGAATTCGCTGAGTGTCTTTGACTAACTCGCTAATTCCTTCATTAAAATGTACTGCTTCCTGTCGTTGTGCCCAGTAGTTAGGGTCTATTGCTTCAGCTTGAGTAATCCAAGTTCCACTAACATTAGATATGAATGGAATTGTCGGAGAATTGAGTTGAATTTTTTGTAACAACTCAGTGGAAAACTCTTTCGCTACCAGTGCAAGGACATCTTCAAGGGAAAAAACTCCAGCTAGAGTAGCAGCGACGTACTCTCCCATACCATGCCCAATCATTGCTTGAGGGAAAATACCCCACGACATCCACAATTGAGCCAAAGCATACTCAATGACGAACAGTGCGCTTTGAGCAAAACAAGTTTGTTGGAGTTTCTCTACTGCGCTTTCCCGCTCAGATTCGCTCTTATAAATTACAGAACGCAAATCTAACTCTAGATGTGGTCTTAATATTAGGCAGCAGCGATCTACCTGTTCGCGAAACATCGGCTCAGTTTCGTAGAGTTCTTTGCCCATGTCTGCATACAGCGCACCTTCTCCGGGAAATATGAAAGCAACGGAGTGAGTCCCTGACTCTTGAAATTGAGTTAAAACTCGTTGTGAGGATTGCTGATTCAATGCATTAATTGCATCTTGGGCATCGGAGCAAACTAATATTCGTCGATGACTAAAGTCTCTGCGCCCCACTTGCAAGGTATAAGCTACATCTGCAAGATTCAGATCGGGATTTAGCATTAGATGTTGGCTCAGATTTTGTGTTGCCGCTTCTAACGCAGACTCGGTTTTTGCAGAGAGTACTAACAATTGCCAAGGACGGGAAGGACTAGAAGCTGGAATTGTTGGGGCTTCTTGGAGAACCATATGGGCATTTGTTCCCCCCATTCCTAAAGAGCTAACACCAGCACGGCGTGGAGTCGAGCCTGTTTTCCATTGGGTTAGCTTTGTGTTGACATAAAAAGGACTATTAGCAAAATCAATTTGAGGATTGGGTTGCTCAAAGTTTAAGCTTGCTGGAATTAACTGATGTTTTAGAGCTAAAGCAGTCTTGATTAATCCTGCAACTCCAGCTGCTGCATCTAAATGACCAATATTGGTTTTGACTGAACCAATGGCGCAGAAATTCTTTTTCTCAGTACTAGCACGAAAAACTTTGGTCAGCGCGGCAATTTCAATCGGATCGCCCAAAGCTGTGCCGCTACCATGAGCTTCAATATAGCTGATTGTCTCTGGTTCTACTTCTGCTAGCATTACCGCTTCGGCGATCGCTTCTGCTTGACCATCGACGCTAGGCGCTGTGTAGCCGACTTTCATGGAACCGTCGTTGTTAATTGCAGCACCTTTGATGACTGCATAAATACAGTCACCGTCGGCGATCGCATCTTTGACTCGCTTGAGAACAACAACTCCCACACCGTTACCAATAGTTGTTCCCTGCGCTTTGGCATCAAAAGCATGACAATGACCATCAGGTGATAGTGGCCCTCCTGGTTCATAAAAATAACCAGTTTTTTGTGGCAATCGGATGGAAACTCCTCCCGCCAATGCCATATCACATTGATAATTCTGCAAACTTTGGTACGCGAGGATAGTAGCAACTAATGATGTAGAACAAGCTGTTTGAACTGTAATACTTGGCCCAGTAAGATTTAATTTATAAGAAACACGGGTAGAGAGAAACCCTTTATCATTTCCAATCAACTTTTGGTATGATTGTGCTGACCCTAATTGGTCATTATTCAAATCAAAAGATAAATAATTATTTAAGCTAGCACCAGCATAAACACCAATTCTGGTTTCACACTTACTTGAGTCATAACCAGCGTTTTCCAATGCTGACCAAGCGCATTCCAAAAACAGGCGATGTTGAGGATCTATTACTTCAACTTCTTTTGGATTAAGGTCAAAGAATGCAGCATCAAATAAATCAATATTTTCTAAAACACCACCAACTTTGACATAATTGCTATCATTTACCAACGCCGGAGATACACCAGCAGCTATTAACTCTTCATCTGTAAATAAGGATAATGACTCCACGCCATCTTGTAAATTTTGCCAAAAAGATTGTATGTTGATGGCTCCTGGAAAACGCCCTGCCATCCCAATAATAGCAATGCCTTCCATTAATTCATAAGTTTTTTCATTATCATCTTGTTTATTCATATAATTGAACCTTTTAAATAACTACCCTTCTCTTCCTTAGCGTCGAGGACGCTATTGGCGGTTCGTATAATACTTAATCAATTACTTGAAATTTTACATATGAAGGCACATCTTGAATTCGAGTTAAATCATTTTCCAAAATAACTGAATCGCCATTCTTATCAATTTCTTTAAAACCTGCAAATTTATAAGATATATACATCATTCTGTTGCGGTCATTTGGTATAAACTCTGCCAAAAGACGGACATTATTGCTTTGAGCCAGACTCATGACATGATTTAACATTATTGTCCCGACTCCCCTCGACATGACGCGACAGGACATCAGTAAAAGCTTGATTGTCCATATTTCTGCTTGGCATTCGATCAGAACTAAACCTATTTTTCCGTAGCTGCCATACTTATCTTCCAGACTGGCAATTAGCAGTTTATGGTTTTCTGATTGCCGAAAATGATTGAGTTCGTCATAGGAGTAGGTATAACCAGTTGTATTCAATTGGTTAGTTCGTAATGTTAATTCTTCTGCACGCTGCAAGTCTTCTTCTTTTGCAGAGGATATTGTGAAATTCATATTCAGAGTAGCTAAGAATTCGTCTGCTGTGCCAACAAATTCTTTCTCTGCATTTTGACGCTCTATATCACTAATATACATCAATCTTCTAATTCGTGAATCTTCCGTAACAAAACGGGGATTCATGACAGGCATATCTAAAATTTCTGCTATTGCATCTGCGTTTATACAGAGAATTTCTGGCAGAGTAAATTTTACTTCTTCTAGTTCAAATAATTGGTCATCAACAAAAGCGATCGCATCTAGACCAATATTCAGTAACCTAGCAATTTCCTTGAGGGAAGAAGCTTTAGAGTTCCAATTAATTTGGGGATATAAAAAATACTCTTTTAAACCAAATTCTTCTAGTTTGGCTATTGCCGTAGCACGTTCGTTCTTACTAGCTATAGATTGTAGGATACCACGACTATCTAAAGTCTGAATAAGGTTTACTATATTTTCTCGTAGAGAAACTTTCTCATCTTCCAGCAGAACTCCGTGCCATAGAGTATTATCTAAATCCCAAACGACACATTTAATGAACTTTTTATCTTTTTGTTTGCTATTTACATTTTGCTCTTGAGTACTAATCATGTCTTAAATTCTCTCTGCTAATTTCTTTTGTAAAAGAGTATAAAATTACGATCCATCATGTGTAAATAGTACTGTTTTAGAATGATGCAATATATTCAAAATAGTAGAAAAAATTCTCTTTTGTCTGAACCAATCTCCTATTTGAATATCATACCAAAATGACAATGATATGTTCTCATCTACTCCTGTCACATGGTGCCACCAAAAAGGTGGTACATAGAGCATTTCTCCAGCTTGGAGTATAATTTCCTTTTTTTGTTGCCAAGGAAACTTTGGAAATAATTCTAAATTGTAGTTGATAGGATTTACTTTACTACAATATTCTAAAGCGCCATTCTCTCCAATGGGTGGATAGAATGATAAATAATTTGAAGGAGGATACAGAAGTATTCTTTTTCTGCCTCGAATTTGAGCTAGAATATTATGCTCTCGATCAAAGTGAAGAGTGGTAGTATTACCACAAGAACCAAACCAGAAGTTAATTCTTGGTTTTCTATTAAAGTACTCTGGATAACTTATATCAACAGTTAGTTCAGGAAAATATTGTTCTAAATTTACCGCCGCCATATAATATCTTAAAGAATCTTCTGTGTTATTTTCACTAGATTTTATATCTAGATAGTCTTTGAACTTCATAAATTTGTCAGGATAAGTTTTATCGAATACATAATTATAATTATCCAAATAGTTTTGATCGTAACAAAGTACACGAATAGTATTATTACCACATTTTTTTAGTAGATAATCATTAGACCAATTTTTATAGGCATACCAATTTTCAGCAACACCATCAATTAAAAAAGGTTGATGTTGCTTCCAAAGCTCTATAAATTCTTTTTGACTAGGATTTGTAATCTTCAAAATTGAATCACTATTTTTAACTACCATAAAAAACTCCAAGAATTTAATTGTTCTTATTTGTCGAGTAATAGTGGCTTTTATTTAGCGTTGCTGAATTATAAGATGACTTTGCTCACTTAAAAAAGAATTTTCAATGATTTCAACGTCAAATTATTCCAACATTCATGCAACGAAATTAATTTTCTGGAACAGTAGAAACAGTTGAAAAAAGATAATTTTGATAGCCTGATTCTGCAATAGTAATTTCTTGAATTTGAGTACTACCTTCGATGATTTCCATAATTTTAGAGTCCCGTAAATACCTTTCAACTGGGTACTCACTACTACAACCATTGCCACCATGTATTTGTACAGCATCATTTGCTATTTTGGTAGCTGCTGTGGATGCAAAGTACTTCGCAATAGAAGTCTCTATAATCGATTTTGGATCGTTAATCTCTTTGAGATAACCAGCTTGATAACATAACAATCTTGCTGCTTTGGTGTTAGTTATCATCTGAGTAATCTTTTGACGAATTAATTGATGTTCTTTAAGATAAACACCAAACTGTTTTCGCTCGTTTGTATACTTGATACAAGCTTCCAAACATGCTTGAGCAATACCTACACAACCCGATGCCACGCTATATCGACCATAATCAAGTGCAGAAGAAGCAATGTAGGAAAATCCAAATCCTAATTTACCTACTAAATTTTCTAAAGAAACGTGACAGTTATCAAACTGCAATTCTGCTGACATTGAAGCCCTAACACCTAAAATACCAGACATTGGTTTGACTGACAGTCCTGGGCTATGTTTTTCAACTAAGAAAGCACCTGCTTTTCCCTCACATTTAGCAAAGACCAAAAATACATCTGCTATTTGTCCATAGGTAATCCATTTCTTTTGTCCATTTAAGACATAAGCATCACCAGCAAGCGTTGCTGTTGTTTCTACACTTTTGGCATCGCTACCTACATTCGGTTCGCTTAATGCAAAAGCAGCGATGATTTCTCCAGATGCAAATTTGGGAAGCCAATACTCTTTTTGAGACTTATTACCCCATTTACACAAAGCATGAGCAACCATGTTGTGAACTGTCAGCAAACTCCGCACAGAAGAACATCCCCGTCCAATTTCTTCGTTGAGTATGCCATAGGTAATCATGTCCATTCCTTTACCACCATATTCTTGGGGTAATATGGCACCAAGAAAACCACGTTCAGCTATTTTGTTAATTAGTTCTAGTGGAGTAAATTCTTTCCTATCCCATTCTCCAGCATGAGGACATATTTCTTGATTAACAAAAGCTCTAAATTCAGCTTGAGCGTTTTTTTGTTGAGCAGATAGTTCTAGTTTCATAATACCATTTCTGCCACAGAAAATGGCAATTTATATTTTATTACTGCACAAGAATAGCAGTTTTACGTGCAATTAAATTGGCGATAGAGTTGATTGTGCGGAAATTTTCAAATTCTAAGTCCTCGTTTTCAATGGCAATCTGAAACTCTTGCTCTACAAACAAAACAAGTTGCATGGCAAACATAGAATTGACAAAACCTAGAGCAAAAATGTCTTCATCTGGTTGCAAGTCATGATTGCCGAAAAATTTGTCAAGGAAAGTTTTGATTTTAGCTTGAATTTCGTTCATTAGTCTTGATTATTCCTATTTATTGATATACGTAAAATCCTTTACCACTTTTTCTACCATGTAACCCTGCATCCACCATTTTTTTGAGTAAGGGGCATGGTCTATATTTACTATCGTTAAAGTTTTCGTACAAGACTTCGATAGAAAATAAAATGGTGTCTAGCCCAATCAAATCAGCTGTTTCTAAAGGGCCCATTTTGTGACCGAAACAGCCTTTAAAGATTTTGTCTACATCTTCTGCTGTAGCAACTTGGTCTTGTAACAGAAAAACAGCTTCGTTAATAGTTAACATCAACACGCGGTTGGAAACAAAACCGGGCGAATCATTAACAATTATGCACTCTTTCCCCATCTGCGCTAGCATTTTTTTTGCTATCTCAATTGTTGCATCAGAGGTATGATACCCACGAATCATCTCCACCACCGGCTTCATTGGTACAGGATTCATAAAGTGGATACCAACAACTTTATCGGCACGTTTGGTAACTGAAGCAATGCGGGTAATGGGAATTGCTGATGTGTTAGCAGCGAATACGCAATCTGCTGGACAAATAGAATCTAATCGGGGATATACATCTCTTTTAATATCCCATTTTTCTGTGATGTTTTCTACGATAAAATCTGCATTTTCTAAAATTTTATAGTTTGTAGAAAACTCTATTTTTTCGATGATACCATCTGGAGTTTCTTGGCGATCGCTTTTTTTGAAAAAAGCCTGAAAGCGGATATTATTTCTGATTTCCTGTTTAGCTTTATCCAGAATATCTTCAGAAACATCTACTAGAATAACTTGATGACCTGTTTGAGCTAGGTTTTGTGCAACCCCTATTCCCATTACACCTGCACCAACAACGCCTACTGTTTGAATATTCATGATTTCAACTAACCTCAATTTACATTTGCTTGTACTTAAATACGGTAAATATTTGCATTAAAAGAGACACGTAGGTAAAGGAATCGGATGAGGACGCTCGTGAGCATAAAATCCCGCCCAATCTATTTGCACTCCTGCTAACCAAAGCCTACCCAATGTTTTCAGTAAGAATGCTAAGTCTGGTTTTTTATCGTAGGAATATCTGAGAGAGGGTAAGATAATCTGACTGACTGCTGGATTATTTTCTATACATTGAAGTGCAAAGCTACCTAGAGTCTGTCCAGGGCCTACTTCCAACAAAATTGGATACAGTTTTTTCCACAACTCTTGCATACCCGGAGCAAACAACACAGGTTGACACAGATGCTTAACCCAATAATCAGGATTTGTGGCTGATGCTGCTGTTATCCAAGTTCCTGTGACGTTAGATATATAAGGAATTTTTGGTGGTTGGAGGTTAAATGTTTTTACCAACTCACGTAAGTCAGAGGTAACACCCTCCATCATATGAGAGTGAAAAGCATGAGAAGTTTCCAGACGGCGACAAGCTAAACCTTTTTTAGTTAACTGTTTTTCCAAAGCTTCTATAGCATTGGTTTCACCTGCGATTACACGCATGGATGGCCCGTTGACCGCCGAGAGTGAGAGTTTGTCATTGAGTAGGGGAGATATCTCTGTTTGCGAAAGTGGAACTGCAAGCATTGCTCCACCTGGCAACTTTTGAATCATCTGCGCTCTTGCAGCAATCAGTGTTAAACCCTCTTCTAGGGATAAAACCCCTGCCAAGGTAGCTGCTACATATTCACCAATGCTGTAGCCAATCATTGCCACAGGACGAATTCCCCAGGATATCAATAACTGTGCTAAGGCATATTCAATGACAAAAATGGCTGGTTGAGCGAGGTGAGTTTGATTGAGTAAAGATGTTGCAGCTACTATCTTTGCATCGGTTTGTGTCTGGCTGCGACCTAACATTTTTCGCAAATCCAAACCTTGAGAATTTTCTTGAGGCGATTGTTGGTCTTGTTGAGAACCTCTGTGTGGATAGATTACATCTCGCAAATCTCGATCAAGAAGGAGTTTAAGAAATTCACAACAGTAGTCAACTCGATCCCGAAATATGGGTTCAACTTGGTAAAGTTCCCAAGCCATGTTGACGTAATGAGTACCAAGTCCAGGAAACATAAAGGCTACAGGACGTTCTTTTGTTTGTTGGATGTTGGTAAGGAAGCGTCTTGGATCTTCAAGTGCAGCGATCGCATCTTCTATATCCCGACAAACTACCATCCGCCGATGCTCAAAAGCTTGTTGTTCGCGTTGCAATGTATGAGCTACATCCGCAAGGTTGAAGTCACGATGCTGTCTCAGGTATTGTACAAGGTTTACAGTCGCAGTTTTTAGTGCTGAGTCAGTATGAGCAGAAAGTACCAACAATTGCCAAGGACGAGAAATGCTAGTAGGCATTGTTTACAAATTCCAAAATTGTCACTCAACATCAGCGAGAATTATTTCTTGATTTCCTCATCAGTAATTGTTTTTGTTTCTGACGCGCTTCTATTTGTTTTTGCACACGATCGCGCATCGGTTCAAAAATAGATTTTTCTTCTGCTGTTTGACTTAAATATTGCGCTAAGGAGTAAATAGTTGGGTTCTGAAACATCGTCACTATTGATATCTCTCGCTGCAAAATTGCACGCAGTTTGTTATTTACTTGCAGCATCAGTAGTGAATGTCCACCAAGGTCAAAGAAATTATCATGAATACCTACTTTATCTAGATGCAGTACTTCTTGCCAAAACTTTGCAATCTGCTGTTCCATTTCAGACTGGGGTGGCTGAAAAGATGCTGTTAACTCTGGACGCAGATTTTCAGGTGCTTTTAATGCACGTCGATCTACTTTGCCGTTGGGTGTCAAAGGTAAAGCATCTAACACGACAAAGGCAGAAGGAAGCATATATTCGGGCAGTTTTTCTTTGAGAAATCCCCGCAGTTCATTTACAGAAGGGGTAGCGTTTCCATGAGTAACTAGATATGCAACTAGACGACAATCATTGGGTATATCTTCTCTAGCTACTACTACCGTTTCTCGTACCTGTGGGTGTTGCTCTAATAAAGCTTCAATTTCTCCTAGTTCAATACGGAAACCGCGAATTTTTACTTGATGGTCAATTCTGCCCAAAAATTCAATCTTGCCATCTGTTAGGTAACGCGCTAAGTCTCCAGTTTTATAAAGGCGTTTTCCTGATTCAAAAGGACTAGGAATAAACTTTTCTCCAGTTAAATCAGGTCTATTCCAATAACCTCGCGCTAACCCAACACCACCAATATGCAATTCACCTGGAACTCCAACAGGAACTAATTGCTGATGTGGATCTAAGATATGGAATTGGGTGTTGGCGATGGGACGACCAATAGAGCTAACACCCTGCTGTTGCTCTTGAGAGTTTACCTTTTGTACTGCCGACCAAATAGTGGTTTCTGTAGGGCCATATAAGTTCCAAACTTCTTGACCTCGTTCTAGCAACTGATAGGCAAGTGAAGAGTCGAGGGCTTCACCACCACAAAGAATTTTCATGGTATTCTGGCTCTGCCACCCAGCAGCTATCAACATTCTCCAAGTAGCAGGGGTGGCTTGCATAACTGTGACACCATTGGAGACTAACTGTTTTAACAACTGGGTGCTGTCAGTGATAACCTCTCGATTGACTAATACTAAACGAGCGCCAACAATCAGTGGCAGGTACAATTCTAGTGCTGCAATGTCAAAAGATAACGTGGTGACAGATAGGAGAACATCTTCCTTAGCTAGTCCTGGAATTTGACGCATGGTACTTAAGAAGTTAACCACAGCGCTGTGGGGAATTTGTACTCCTTTAGGTTTTCCCGTAGAACCAGATGTATAAATTACATAGGCTAAATTTTCTGATCTGGCATTACTGATTAGATTTTCTGGGCTGTAATCAGCAAACGCTGTGCTGTCGGTGTCGATACATACTAGTTGCGCCGAATGTGGTGGCAAGTGATTAACTAAATGAGCATGTGCTAATAATACCGACACCTGAGAATCTGCTAAGGTAAAAGCCAAGCGTTCTTTAGGATAGGCTGGATCTAGGGGCATATAAGCACCCCCTGCCTTCAGAATGGCTAGTAATCCTACTACCATTTCAATAGAGCGCTCCATACAGATACCAACCATAACATCTGGCTTCACGCCTAGCTGCTGCAAGTAACGTGCTAGCTGATTGGCTCGGTTGTTTAACTCTCGGTAAGTTATTTGTTGCTTTACTCTGCGAGAAGCCGCGCTATGCGCGTCTACAAAGATAACAGCAATGTCAGACGGCGTTTTCTCTACCTGCGCTTCAAACAGTTGATGAATGCACTTATCTTGTGGATAGTCTGTCTTGGTATCATTCCACTCAACTAATAACTGTTGTACTTCAGGTGGCGTTAATAGTTGCAATTGTGAAATACATTGTTCGGGATCGCTAACTATGTTTGACAGTAAAGTCTGGAAGTGGCCAAGCATCCGGGTAATGGTATCTGCATTAAATAAATCTGTGTTGTACTCGCAAGTCGCAACCAAACCTTGCTCGGAATCCTCCATGAACAATGTCAAATCAAATTTAGATCTGCCGTTGTAACCTTCCTCATAAGTCATTGATACATCCGATAGACTTAGATTGGGTTTGGGCACATTCTGGAGAACGAACATCACCTGAAATAGTGGATTGTAGCTCAAGTCTCTGCTTGGCTGTAGTTCTTCTACTAACTTTTCAAAAGGTAAGTCTTGATGAACGTAAGCTTCTAAAGCTGTTGACTTTACCCGCGCTAACAAATCCTGAAAACTCAGGTCATCAGATAAGTCTGTACGCAGTACTAAAATATTGACAAAAAATCCTATTAATGACTCAATTTCTGCTCTGTTACGATTGGCAATCGGTGAACCGACTAAAATATCAGTCTGACCTGTGTAGCGATACAGCAAGATTTTGAAGGCTGTAAGCAAGGTCATAAACAGAGTTACTCCCTGCTGACGGCTCAAATTCTTCAGTTCTTTTTTCAGGGTAGGGGAAAGAACTAATTTCGCTTGAGCGCCTTTGAAGGTTTGCAGTGGCGATCGCGTCCGGTCAGTTGGTAAATTCAGTACAGTCAGCTCACCCTGCAATTTTTGTTGCCAATAAGTCAATAACGGTTGAATGCGTTCGCAATTAATCCATTTTCGTTGCCAATTGACAAAATCTCTATACTGAATAGGCAATTCAGAAAGTGGTGAGAGTTTGCCTGTGGAGAATGCTTCATATAGTGCAGCTAGTTCTTTGATCAGAACACCGATAGACCAACCATCTGCAATTATATGATGTAAGGTGATAATTAAATGATAGTTTTTGTCATTTAATTGTAAAATTTTAGCACGTAAAAGCGATTGAGCAGATAAGTCAAAAGGCTGCTGTGCTAATTCTGTAGCCAAACGTTTTGCTGCGCTATTGCGTTCGCTTGTCTTAAGCGAACGTAAATCTTCAATCGCCAAAGTTAAGGGTACAGCTTGATTGATGACTTGGACGGGTTGTCCATCTACCACTGTAAAGCTTGTTCGTAATACTTCGTGTCGTCTAATAATTTCGTTAAGACTATCTTCTAAGACTGCTAAGTTAACACAGCCTTTGAGGCTAATAACTATAGGAATATTATATGTAGGAGTATCGGGAGTTAGCTGATTGATAAACCACAATCCCTGCTGAGCAAAAGATAGAGGATGCATAGATGTATCTCTCTGTTGTTGGGTAAGAGATACTGACGGTAATCCGTCTGTCGTCATTTGAGCCAGTATCTTGGTGACGAGCGATCGCGCACTCATCCCTTCAAAGAAGTCTGCTACGGATACTTCAACTTCTAAGTCAACCTCAATCCGATTTTTCAACTCAAATACTTTTAAAGAATCAAGTCCGAGAGTGCTTAATGGTTCTTCCGGATTGATATCATCTGGTGCGATTGAAAGTACTCCTGCCAAGATTTCAATCAGATATGGTTCTAAAAGTGGTTGACATTCCCTTGGAGAAAGTGCCAAAAGTTCAGAACGCTGTAATCGAGTTTCCTTTCTTGCAATATCACTAATTTTGAGAATGCTGCTTCCAACTACATTTAGTTCATCTTTCTCAAACCGACTGCGAGTTGCACGTCTTTGAATCTTACCACTGGAAGTTTTGGGAATACTACCGGGTTTAATCAAGACTACAGCATAAACTTGTACCTCATGCTCTTCAGTAATCGCTTGGCGAATTGCAGAGATCGCTTCTTCTAAATTTGGCTTGGCGCGAAACTCCAATTCTTGTACAACTACCAGCTGTTCTTCGTTGTTAAGCTCTACTGTAAATGCTGCATTAGCACCAGAACGTAAGGATGGATGGCTGCGTTCTGCGGTTAATTCTATATCCTGTGGGTAAAGATTGCGACCTCGAATAATAATTAAATCTTTCGCTCTACCTGCAATGAAAAGCTCTCCATTCTGCAAAAAACCTAAATCTCCCGTCCGCAGGAATGGTCCTTCTCCTGTATCTGATAGATAAGCGTGGAATGTTTCCTCTGTCTCCTGAGAACGATTCCAATAACCTTGACCAACACTCGGCCCAGATACCCAAATTTCCCCGACTTCCCCAGGTTGACAACTACTGAGCGTATCTAGATTTGCAATGACTACCTTCTGTTCTGGTATGACTCGACCGCAACTGACGAAATGGTAGACATCCTCTTGTTTGGTAGTTGATTCGACTATCCGATGAGATTCTAAAGTAGATTTCTGGACTGTTTTGATAATTGGTGCTGTTGCTTTGTGTACACCAGAAACCATCAGAGTTGTTTCAGCCATTCCGTAACAAGGATAGAAGGCCTCTTTACGGAAGCCACAGTCTGCAAAAGATAAAGCAAACCGCTCTAAAGTTTCATGCCTAACTGGTTCAGCGCCGTTAAATGCGACACTCCAACTACTCAAGTCAAGAGTTTCTTTTTGTTGTTGAGTAATTTTTTGAGTACACAACTCATATGCAAAGTTGGGAGCACCACTTGTTGTACCTTGATAGCGAGAAATAGCTTGCAACCAACGATAAGGGCGTTGGAGAAAGGAAGTTGGAGGCATGAAGATGCAAGGAAAACCTCCATACAAAGGTTGCAATATTCCACCAATCAAACCCATATCATGGTAAGTCGGCAACCATGAGATAAACTTACTCTCAGCTGAATGCTCCATGAATTGGTAGGTGGTGGCAGCATTGTGTAGTAGGTTTCCATGACTAATCATTACACCTTTAGGCGTTCCTGTAGAACCAGAGGTGTATTGCAGAAAAGCTAAGGTATCTCGATGAATAGAAGGTTCTTGCCAAGTATCTTCTATGCCCTCTGCAAGATTATCGGTAGTCAGCCACTGTAAGGATTCTAGGTCAGTCTTTTCTGTCATTAAAGCTCGCACTGTAGGCAGAATTTCTGTTGTGGTGAGAGCTATGGCTGCTTGTGCATCTGTGGAAATAGCCTTTATTCTTGGTGTGTTGCGCTCGTTTCGAGGGGGATATGCAGTTACAGCCACAACTCCCGCATATAAGCAACCGAAAAAAGCAATTAAAAAATCAAGTCCTGCTGGATAAAGTAGTAAGGCTCGTTCTCCAGATAAACCATTAGCTTGTAATTGAGCAGCAATTCTACGGGAACGCTTATCTAGTTCTTGATAGGTTAGTGTAGCTTGTTCTGTTTCCCCATCCACCAAGAAGGTAAAAGCATGTCGATCTGGCTGGGTAGAGCTTCTTAAACGCAAGAGTTCAACAAATGTAGAACAGTTACCAAAAGGTTCAATGAAGCTATGAGAAAATTTACTCATTTTTATTTTCAACAGTTTCAATACAACCCTGATGCACTACTGCACTGCTGCCCTTCTTCTCACTTTGACAAGAGAAAAACAAAGAGCAAATCCTTAATCTCCGTACAAAATTTCAGTTTGAATGACTATGAATGACTACGTTCTCCATTTTTGGCAAATACCTAAATTCTTCGACTCACGGAGAGAACGCTTAATCATTGATGTGCTACACAAATCTTAATGTAGTTTACTTATCGTTCAATCTCACCGTAAATGGTATCAATAGTGTTTAAGTGTTTATCTAACCACGCAAACACATCTAAAAAGTTTGTGTTTTGTTACACGTATTACACTATGGAGTACTTTCATCATATACCTCCAACCATCACTATTTCTCATTTACGAGAGTTGTTAATTTCAAAATCCCAAGCCTGGTAGTCAACAAAACCAATGATTGTCAGTGAAGCTAGAGAAGTACATTTACTTCCTTAACTTAGGTTTAAGCCTTTAATTAATTCAGTCAACCACTAGGATCGGCTAAACACTAAATTAATAGTGATTTACTTGGATAAATATTTAGATTGTTGCAACTAATTTTTATTTACCCTTGATTACACTAACGAGAATTAGTAGCTTTAGCAATAGGATAGTTATAGATAATCCATATCAAAACAAAGTAGATTATTAGATTAACTTATTGCACATTTTTTATATCTTTAGATAGATGATAAAAGATTTATTGATTTTAATGTATCTCAAAAGAGATATCTAACTTTTGTATAGGGCTACATCAATTTCGTCCTACTTGGAGCAAATTCGTAATTAAGGAAGCTATTTTGGCTTTTTGAAATACTTGCTGGAAAAGTAAGTTTAGCTACTAAATACTATCTCTGATTATGTGTCAAGCAAATACCTGGTTTAAGAATAATTTTTGCTTGGCACCCATACTAAATAAAAAAAATTATTAATTATCTTGTGTCTTGCATCACTTCATAATATGATTCAACTAACTTAAATCTAAATAACAATTATTTTCAGTTCTCGTTAATTGTGTCTTTAGGTACAACCAAGTAGTGTGATTGAGTGTAAGCGGATAAGTAATGAAGTTAGATAAATTTTTTCAAAGCCTGCTGCTGACAGGTGTTATTGCTATCTTTATAAGCATTCCTGCTAAAGGTGAGGAAGTACAAGAGGATATTCAAGGCAGACCTTCTACCGAGACAGTAGGGAAATCTGCATTAGATGAGAAGGTTGCAGCTAAAGATAAAGAATTTGCGATCGCCAAATCTCCTGTTAATCTCCTTCGTTCCAGGAAACCCCGACTCAAACAGTCTCAAAGTGCAAGTTCACCGCAAAGAGTAAAGTCGGATGAAGCCAGTAAAAACATTACCCAACTGAGCGAAATCGAAATTCCCGCTACTAGCGCTCAAAAACTCGTACAGGCACCAACACCGACCAACCCCCCTAATCCAGAACAAACAAGTGGGGATCAAGTTGTACCAATTACGGGAGTTAAAGCAATTCCCACAGACAAAGGTGTGGAGGTAATTTTAGAGACGACTCTTGGGGAACAACTGCCAGTTACAAATCGCAGTACGGGTAATAATTTTATTGCAGATGTATCTGGCGGGCAATTGCGTTTACCATCGGGTGAAGCTTTTACGTTTCGTTCGGAGAAACCAATTCCGGGAATCACTGAGATCGTAGTGACAAATGTTGATGCGAATACTGTCCGAGTAACAGTGGTGGGTGAGAAAGCTTTGCCCGCAGTAGAGTTATTTGATGATAATGCAGGTCTGGTTTTCGGTATAACTTCTACGGCAACGGCGACACAACCACCACCGCAGCAACCCCAAACACCACAAGCTGAAGAAGAGCCAAGTGAGACACCGCCAACAGAAGCAGCGCAGGAGGATGAGCCGATTGAGTTGGTGGTGACAGGAGAGCAAGATGCGTATAACGTGCCAGATGCGTCAACTGCCACTAGAACTGACACACCGATACGCGACATTCCCCAATCGATTCAGGTCGTGCCGCAACAGGTTCTAGAAGACCGCAACGTGAGAACTGTAAATGAGGCGCTGGAAACAGTCAGTGGCGTAGCTTCTGGTCCTAGGCTCTATGGTGGTGCGCCGCTTACATTCAAAATCATCAGAGGATTTGACCAGACAAGTTCAGGCGTTGTCAATTTCCGAAATGGCTTTCCGGATGGTGATTTCTACACCCTGTCACCCATTGGGACGATCGAGCGAGTGGAAGTTCTCAAAGGGCCCGGCTCAGTTTTGTTTGGAGCTGGGGAACCTGGCGGGATTGTTAACACGATCACAAAACAACCCCTGAGTGAACCCTATTACAGGCTCGGGTTTGAGGCAGGAAATTATGGATTTTATCAACCCAGCATCGATTTATCAGGGCCTTTGAATACCGATAAAACTGTGCTTTATCGGTTTATTGCTAGCTATCAAGGTTCAAGCGATTTTCAAGGCTTTGCTGACACAAGAGTGACGACGATCGCACCCTCAATTACCTTGAAGTTGGGAGATCGTACAAATCTGGATCTGTACTATGAGTACACTAACCTTTTTGCCGACCCTGCTGCTGGTCTTTCTACTGCTGTGTTTCTGAGCGATGGTAGTTTAACACCCCGGGACTTTGCCACTTACTATCCTAGTTTACAGTCGGTCGATGCCACCTCTCAAAAATTTGGCTACATCCTAAACCACGAGTTTAGTGATAACTGGAAGCTTCGGAATAATGTTGCTATAAGTCTTACTCGTTTTGAAGAGGATGGAGCTACGGGTTTTACACTAACAGACGACCGCTTTTTGGAAGGATTCGATGTTTTCAGAGCTGAGTATCACAGAAACAACTATTTTGGACAGATCGACTTGCTTGGGAAGTTTAATACCGGATCGATTTTACATCAAGTCTTAGCGGGTTTTGATTTCAACTACTTTAGCAATGTTGGCGATCGCATCAGTGCCGATACAGATCTGCCTCCTCTAGATATCCGCGATCCAGATTACGATATCTCAAGACCCACATTTTCAACACGTAATACATTCTCTGACTTTGATTTCGTGAGGCGATCCTACGGTGTTTATCTCCAGGATCAGATCGCTTTCACTGATAATCTGAAATTCCTGCTCGGCGGTCGCTATGATTGGCTTTCAACTGATTTTGAAGCAGATGTCAATACAGGCGGAGACGTAGTTGTCTTTCCGACACAGAATGATGAGGCATTCAGTCCCCGTGTTGGCTTAGTGTATCAGCCCAGCAAAGAGGTTTCTCTCTATGCTAGCTACACTCGATCATTTGCCTCTGTCTCTGGATTTGATAACGTAGATCCGGATGTCAGATTTGACCCGACGAGGGGAACTCAATATGAAGTCGGCGTTAAAACCGACTTTCTAGACGGCAGGCTTTCAGCAACGTTAGCAGCCTACCAACTCACCAAGACAAACGTTCTCACAACCGTTGTCACAGACGATCCAGCTAACCCTGTACGTTCCATTCAAACCGGGGAGCAACGGAGTCGAGGAATTGAGTTAGATGTTACAGGTGAGATTTTGCCTGGATGGAAGGTGACTGCTGCCTACGCCTATACCAATGCAGAAGTCACTGAAGATGAAACTTTTCCGGTTGGCAATCGATTGCCAAACGTACCAGAAAATCAAGCCAGTCTCTGGACAACCTATGAGATTCAGAATGGCGATTTGAAAGGTTTGGGATTTGGTTTGGGGCTGTTTTATGTGGGTGCGCGCCAAGGAGATTTGGATAATTCGTTTGAACTAGACGATTACTTCCGTACCGATGCGGCGCTTTACTACCAGAGAGATGGTTTGAAGGCGGCGATTAATATGCGTAATGTATTTGATATAGACGCTGCCGCATTTGCCTACAGCAGCACATATGTTCAAAGAACCGAACCCTTTACAATCATTGGTTCTATCAGTTGGGAGTTTTAACTGGCTTTGTGGTTGATCGTCGATTGAATAATCTGCCTGAATAATGTGCTACAACACAGTGTAATTTTGTGAACTACCTCAAAACTCAGTGATGAGAAACCCAATGCATCGATTGATAAAGCCATTTCTTTTAATGGCTTTTTCCTTCCTTTTAATTACAGCTTGCTACAGTCCAGTTACCCAAAAATCTGATATTTCAAAAAAACAATTAGCCACTTCTGAGTGTCGAGTAATTCAACACAAATTAGGTGAAACCTGTGTTCCCTATAAACCACAGCGTATTATTGCATTAGAGGACGCCTGGATAGTAGATCCCTTATTGGCTCTTGGTATCAAACCAGTGGGTACAGTAACCTTTGCCAAACAAGTAAATGTAAATTTTCGTGGTTTATCTGCTGATGAGCTTGCAGGAATTGAGATAGTTGGGAATGGAGGTCAACCTTCTCTAGAGAAAATTCTTAGGCTCAAACCGGATTTAATTTTGTCATTCAACGATCCCTTTGATAGTAACAATTACAAACTGTTATCACAAATTGCTCCCACAGTACCTATAGATTTTAACAGAGTCAGACATTCTTTTAAGGACAACCTTCGATTCATTGCTCAACTAGTAGGTCGGGAAGAAAAAGCAGAAAAAATTCTCCTTCAATATCAAGAGCGAATTAAAGAATTACAGAATATATTAGCGGATAATAATCTAGAGAAAGCGAAAGTTTCTATTATTGAATATTTGGGAGGTAATTCTTTTGAATTGCAAAGAGGTGACATAATATATTTTCAGATTTTTAGCGATCTTGGCTTAGACATGCCGCATAGACCTCTAAATCCTGATGATTCTGCCTTATTTAATATTGAAGTTATTAATAGATATGATGCCGATATTCTATTTTTTGTGAGTTTAAATAGCAACAAAGAAAAGTTATTATCTCATTGGAATGGCATTTTATCCTCACTAAAAGCAGTCAAAAATAAGCGAGCGTATATAGTAGATCCAAATTTATGGTGGGTATATGGCCCTTTAGGAGTAAATAGACTATTAGACGAGCTTCCTAAATATTTGCTAGAAAGCGCATGAAATTTCTATTCTCATGAAAAAACACGCAGAATTTCACAATAGCTAACTTTCACCAGTCTGCAAATCTTGCCGTTAATCTTCCGAAAAAAGTTCTTTACGTGTTTGTGGTTCTGTCTCCAACGATTCTGATTGTAACAGAGAGCGTGATTTGGTGGTATCGTAAAAAAGAAGATTATTTGGTCAAAACTGAAAGCTGTGTAGAATAACCAACTATACAAAGTAAATTGAAATGCTGAAGAAACTATTGGTGTTGATCGAGTCATGGATAAGCTCTACAAATACCTCGTCAACACACCCTAACTCTATACCCAAACCCACCCTCTTTGTCTGCAAATCCTGCCACCGCTCCTCCGAAGAACGGCCAAAAAATCAACCCGCCGACGGCTCTATTTTACTTGACAAACTCAACAGTTTATGCGGCGAAAAATTTATCTCTGACGAACTTGAAATTAAACCTGTTAAATGCCTCTGGGCATGTAGTCAAGGCTGTGTTGTAGCTGTATCAAGTCACGATAAACCTACCTATTTGTTCGTTAATCTTCCTCCAGAAGAAAGCCCAACAGCGTTACTTGAATTCATGCAATTGTATATCAAAAGTCGTAAAGGCAGTGTAGCTTGGAAACGACTTCCTGAACTTTTACAGTCTGCTATTTTCGCGCAAATTCCACTTGTAAGTAAGTAGCCATTATCAACTATGTACACCAAAGCAGATAAAAATTAAAAGGGACTCCGGTCTTGGCTTCTAGCCATTCCGGAGGACATGGCGTCCGAGATGGTGAATCCACTCCCCGTCTTGGCTTGGTGCCAGAGGGGGAAGTGGTGAACCCAGAGGGGGGACTGGCGTAGACGCCCGTCAGGGCGGTGAGCAGCGCAGTCTTGGGGAGGCGCGGGTGCGGAACCTGCGTCCGCACATAGACCGCCGTGGTTCCCCCCATGAGCGACTGGTGAACCCGTAGACGCGCACAGCGCGGCTTCTCGTAGAGTAGGGTGATTAGGGACTGGGTACTGGGGAATTATTCCGCACCTAGGGCGAGGGATGGGGACTCCTTGCCACGACCACATTAAAAGTAAACTTTGTATTTTTTAGTCTACATTTGGGATTGCTGAGCGAGATTATGAAAATTCATACAGAGACGCAAAATTCGCAGATAATTTCTTTGTGCTTTGTACATGCATAACTCGCTGCTCACAAACAGTATCACATAATCATTAACTAACCGAAGTTTGTTGGAAATTACAGTATACAGAGATTTAATTCCTCGACCAGAGATAAACATTAAATAATGTCACAACAACCAACTCCTACCAGCCTGCGAAATTTCCTCATCATCTGGCTTGGTCAACTAGTTTCTGCCATTGGCAGCCAAATGACTACCATTGCTCTGGAAATTTGGGCATGGGAAGTTACAGGCAAAGCAACTACTCTCGCTTTGGTAGGTTTCTTTGGCTTGCTTCCCAGCATTCTGATTACCCCGATTAGCGGTGTAATTGTAGACCGTTTTAACCGGAAATTATTGATGATGCTAGGTGACACAGTTGCTGTCTTGACAACAATTGTTCTCCTATTTTTATATATCAACAAATACTTACAAATTTGGCATTTTTATGTAGCAGCCGCTTTTGTAGGCACTTTCAGCCAATTTCAGTATCTTGCATACTCAGCATCAATATCATTAATGATTCCCAAACAGCACTACACCCGCGCCAGCAGTCTCGATTTTTTGTCACATCATAGTGCGATTATTATTGCTCCCGCTTTGGCAGGATATCTCTATAAAGTAATAGGTTTATTTGGTATTTTGTTAATTGATATTTCCACTTTTTTAGTCGCAATTTTTACTATTTTTTTAGTTCAGATTCCCCAAATACTGCAAACCGAAGAAAACCAAAAGCAAGATACTTTTTGGCAAGATTTGAGGTATGGTTTACGTTACTTGAGCGCTCAAAAAAGTCTCCTCAATCTGTTATTAGCGAATTTATTATTTTTCTTTGCCCACGATCTCGGAGATTCATTGTACGTTCCGATGATTCTCTCACGCACAGGTAACAATACTTTAGTGCTGGGTAACTTAATCATAGCAGCAGGATTTGGCGGTGTAATGGGAGCATTAATTATTAATAAATGGGGAGGTTTTAAAAACAAAATTAAAGGCGTTTTCCTGGGAATAATAGGTGTTGGTTTAACTAAAATAGTATTTGGTTTGGGTCGAACTATGTGGGTGTGGATTCCTCCACAATTTTTGTGTTCATTGAGTTTTACTGTCAGTGGTAGTTCGGATAATGCGATTTGGTTAGCAAAGGTTGCTCCTAATGTACAAGGACGAGTTTTTGCAGCGCGATCGCTACTTTTACAATTAGCTTCAGCAGTAGCAGTTTTGATTGCAGGGCCCTTAGCAGATAATGTGTTTGTACCTGCGTTTCGTGAAGGGGGTAGCCTTGTAGGTATTTTAGGAGGAATATTTGGGACTGGTACTGGTGCAGGAATAGCAATGCTGTACGTGATCTGTGCAGTGTGTATGTTTTTGGTAGGGTTAGGTGGGCTTAGCGTGCGATCGCTGCGAAATTTAGAAAAAAATACACCTGACTATGATGAGGTTGAGGTTTAGCAGGCATTGCATAAAAGTAGCAAATAAATGTATGAAATACCCCTGGCTAGCAAAGTTTGAGCCAGGGGTTTCTACATCCCCCGGACTAGCCTGAGATTTTTGACGCTTCTTTTGACCTAGTTGCTTCATACTTCCCGTAGTTTTGCGGGTGCGTGAAGTAGAGCTAGAGCCATCTGCGTCTACGAGGCTCGTTCCAAACCCCGGTAGTTGGTTTGAGTACCAAAGTATTACAGGGTAAGAGCATCTCAATCAGGCTTGACACGCTGATTTTATTGCTATCAATGCCGTGCTTTCCGGCGTCAAAGAAATTCGCGCTGCCATAGAACAAGCTCAAAACAGGCGCAAGTTTCACAACCAAAGAACAATTCTGTTTGTAGATGAAGTCCACCGTTTTAATAAATCCCAGCAAGATGCACTGCTGCCGTGGGTAGAAAATGGTACGGTGATTTTAATTGGGGCGACAACAGAGAATCCTTACTTTGAAGTTAACAAAGCACTAGTCAGCCGCTCGCGGATTTTCCAACTCAAGCCACTCAACGATGAGGATTTGTACGGCATAGCCCAGCGGCGCTGACTGACAGCGAGCGCGGTTACGGTAAAAAGCAAGTGCAAATTGAAGCGGATGCTCTGGCACATTTAGTTAATGTTGCCAACGGTGATGCTCGTTCACTGCTCAATGCTTTGGAGTTGGCAGTAGAGACAACACCACCCGATGGTGCAGGTGTAGTTCGCGTCACCCTCGCAGTCGCAGAAGAATCAATTCAGCAGCGTGCAGTTCTCTTGGTGCCGCGAGTGCCAAAGTATGGAGATGTATTGTGCGATTCGTTAGCTAGAAATAAGCAGAAATGCTTAGGGATTAGCTACAAGGTGGAAACCTTGATAACTGAATGACAATGTAGGCGAGAATCCTACCCTCCAGGTGCAGGAGTGAAAGCACTTCCCCCAGGTTTGCGACTAGCCATCAAAGCCTGAAGCGGGGATGAAAGGTGGCTCTATACAGTAGCCTTAACTGGTATCCATCGAGCAAAGTGTCCATGAGTAAAAGCTTCGGCTTAAAGATACGCCCGAACCATCGTAATCGATAAGTGGCAAAACAAGGCTGATATGCCACACCAAAAGGTAAAGGATAAAGAGGTTGGCAACTAATACTTTGACCAACATGCACTCTCAATAAACCCGGTGGAAAGTATCACTCTAAAGACATACAGAATTGTCATTCGGAACGAAGTAACCCCATATTTACTCTCTGAGGGGTCGATACTCAGAGTAGGTGCTAACCGGATGTGATATGGGGGGAGATTGGGTAAGAAGCGAATGATTAACTGTAATGGTTAATATATGCTGACGTACCCACGGTGGTTTGAATGGAAAAGTCCTAAAACGGAGTACATCAGGGCAAACGCATCTAAATTGGGGCAGTCGTACTGAGTCTACAGCTATGGGTAAAGTAGTACAAAGATAGGGAGTTAAAACTTTGGTAAAATAAGTGTGCAGAAACTTCCTTGAGTGCTATGGAAGTGGTTAAAAACTACAAGCAAAAGCGTGTTAGACCAGTGTACGCGGCATAATATACAGTTATGCCGCGTGGATTGTTGGTAAAGAGGTGTTTTCAAATTTATCTGTGAGGCGCATTTGTTTAACTGTCCACTCTCGCGCGAGAAAGCTGACCGTCTTGTAAAGCAACTTGCCATTGCTGATGATAGTTGTGTCCTAGATGTTGGTTGCGGTGAAGGGGAGTTTTTAATTCAAATTGCGGAGCGATATAAAATTAGTGGGATTGGACTTGACAGCAATCCAGAATGTATCGCGCTAGCCAATGAAAAAGCACGCTTGCGAGTTCCAGACGAAAATTTGTCCTTTGTTTGCCAAGATGCGCGATCGTTTAATTGGGAAGCACATAAAGTAGACTTAATCATTTGCATTGGCTGAGAATTTATTTTGGGTGGTTATCGTCAAACGCTCCAATATTGCTCTGATGTTTTGAGTGATGCAGGAAGATTGCTAGTTGGCACAATTTTTTGGAAAAAGGAGCCGACCGCACAATATTTGGAGTTGATGGCAGGGGAGAATCCACACGTAGACTACTTAACGACTGTGGATATCGCGATTGAGGAGGGATTCATCCCGCTTTATCTGTGTCGGAGCAGTGAGGATGAGTGGGATGATTTTGAGGGTAGACACGCTTATAAGCGCTATCTTGCTGCAATGCAAAGTGATGACCAGATAGCGTTTAAGCGGATACACGACTGGCAACGCGGGTATTTAAAGTGGGGGCATCAGACAATGGGTTTTGGTTTCTTTTTGCTTGAGAAACATGCTCACTAAGCGATCGTGCTTTTGGGACTCAGTGGTATTCTCAAAAAATATTAATTCTTCACGTTTATAGAAGCACCATTCCCAGCAAGGCGAATGAAACTTAAACCAAAAATTACAATTGCAGAATTTTTTAATGATATTGATGACCCAAGGGTAGAACGTACAAAGTTACACAAATTAACAGACATGATCGCAATTGCAATTTGTGCTATGATTTGTGGTGCAGAAACTTGGGAGGATATTGAAATAGAGGCGCGATGCTAAATATGAATGGTTAAAACAATTTTTAGAACTTAAAAATGGAATTCCTTCTCACGATACATTTGCGCATGTGTTTGCACGTATTCATCCAGAACAATTCCAACAATGTTTTATAAATTGGGTTCAATCGGTTAATCAATTAACTTCGGGTGAACTAATTTCTATTGATGGAAAAACACTACGTAGTTCTGACGATACTTCAAACGATCAAGCTGCTATTCATATGGTTAACGCTTGGGTAGTATCTCAAAGATTAGTTTTAGGGCAAGTTAAAGTTGATGAGAAATCAAACGAAATAACTGCCATTCCTGAATTACTAAAACTTTTATGTTTAAAGGGTTGTATTCTAACTATAGATGCAATGGGATGCCAAAAAGATATTGTTAAACAAATTGTTGACCAAGGAGGAGATTACATAATTACCTTAAAAAAGAACCAAAAAAATTTATATTCAAGGGTAGAGAGCTTATTTGAAGAAGCTATCAAAGCACGATTTCAAGGATTTGAGGATAGCGAAATACGTGCAACCCAACATAGTCATGGTCGTAACGAAACCAGACTTTGCACCGTGTTAACTAATGTTCAAGCTCTTATAGACCCTGAAGGTAATTGGGAAAATTTTCATTCAGTAGGCATGATCAATTTCATGCGAACAGAAAATGGAAAAACTAAACTTGAAACTCGTTATTTTATTAGCAGCCTATCTCAAAATGCTGAATTATTCGCCCAAGCCATACGTGGACACTGGAACATAGAAAATCAACTCCATTGGGTATTAGATGTTGCATTTCACTCTTGATGATTCTCGAATTAGGAAGGATAATGCACCTCAGAACTTTGCCATCCTAAGACAGATTGCGTTAAATCTTTTCAATCAAGAAAAAACTCTCAAAACTGGAGTAAAACGTAAACGTAATAAAGCCGGATGGGAGAATGAATATTTAGAAAAAGTTTTATCTGGAATCTCCAGATTATAGATTTGTATACATTAGTCACTTTTTTCAGATTGACAGATTGATGTTTGTAGCCAACATACATCTGTTTTATACAGTAGTTTTAATGTTTTGGTTGTTTCATTACCTTTTTTTATATCTATTTAAAGTAACTCAAGGTCTTTCTAATTAAAAATAGCGATCGCATTATTGGGAAGGTGATTTTGTAAGCCTTCAACTCAAACATTTTTGGTTTGTGAAAATTAGATGCGTTTGCCCTGGGAATAGAGCTGTTGCAACGACGATTTATCCTGGCTAGTTAGGTAGTGAATATACGATTTTTGTTCCTGCTTTGAATCCATCATCGCAGTTGTATGGAGAGCAAACCTAACAAATTGATTATTTTGCAATCCCATATTGCGATCGCATTTATAGCTAGCTTGGTACATCCTCTGTTGATGCCTCACCCCAACCAGGATCACCAAAAGTTGGGAAGAACCCAAACAGCGTGAAACCCGACATCACGGGACCTCCCCAATTACGCAGACAACGGGGGGCTTGAGCGCGAGCGTTTCCGACCGAACACCCGTGAAGCCCGCTGCCGTCAGACAGGCCGCGATCTCGCGGCCCGCAGCCACCGTTGTTTCCGTCGTCGCGCCGGGGCATCGTGGCTGGGAGACAATAGCGATCCGTCCTCCGGGCCGCATGAGGCTATGAAGCTCTTTCAGCCGCTCGCCTGGATCGTGCCACATGCCCATGTTGTTCACGGCCAAGACCTTGTCAAACGTCTCCTCAAACGCCGGAAGGTGCTCGGCCGAACCGCAACGCAGAACCACGCGGCCCGCGCGTACGGCGTCCGCGTTGCGCCTGGTCGCTTGCCGGACCATGACTTCCGAGTGATCGACGCCACACACAAGGCCGTGCGTCGCCCGGCGGCTCAGCTCCCGAATCGCGATCCCCGGCCCGAAGCCGATCTCAAGGACGCGGTCGGTTGGCTCCACCCCGAGCAGTCCGACTGCCCACACGTTACGCTTACGGTTCGACGACCGCAGTGCCATCTCCCACCCGACGAGCCAGCCTGCAAACCCACGGGGTCGCATAAACTGAGACCGGATCGCCATTACCAGTGTCTGTTTCATGTCCATCACCTCAGTCAACTCCATTTTGAAAGCCTTTCGCCCTTGGAGCCTAGCGGCGTGTGCGGCCGATGCCGCGGCGCATCAGGTAGAGTGCGATTGGAACGAGGGGAATTGGGAGGAAATAGCTAAGTGCGAGCGCTAGCGCGGGCTGTTCGCTCCATCCCGCACCTATCGCCGAAAAGACAAAGGCGGTGGGCACGCTGCCCAGCATCAGAGCGACGAAGACTTCGCGGACGCGCATTCCTCCTAAGCCCGACACGAGAACGACGGCTTCCGGAATACTGTACGGAAGGCTGCTCGTGAGAACGATTGCCCACATCCCCCCATGCTCGAAGAGGCTCTCTACCTTCTTGAGGGATCGGTCGCCGACTAACCGCACCACTAGCCGACGACCATACCTGCGGGCGACGGCGTAACCGAGAAGTCCACCAGTGACCAAGCCGATGCTACCGATTATGCCGCCGCCAATCACACCATAGATGATGCCGAGCGCAGCGATTACTGCCGTCTGCGGAACTGGCAAGACCAGGTCGGCCCATAGGGCCGCGATGCCAGGTGCCCATGCCCACATGTGGTACTGACGCAGATCCAGGACTACACCGTTGACTTCCTCGACTGTCGGCATCCGCGCCGTGCATGAGACGAGGCACAGGGCAAGGAGTGTCCAGAGAAGGAGGCACGGCCACCTAGCCCTCCGTGTCTGAGCACATCCCGAGTAGACATGATTTAGCTCTTTTGCAATTGTTGTCATATTGCCTCTTGCTCTACGAGTGGGTGAAAATTTGGCAGCGTTTTAGTGGATGACCCCGAACAAAGTGGTTGTACACGATCGCAGGTATATGCGTACGAGTCAGATGACCATACAAACATCGTTGAGGAGGCCTTTCCAAGTAATAAAATGCCCAGCCGTCGCTTTCGCCCTGTGGGCGAAAGCGCCTAAATCCTTGGGATTAGCAAAAATATATTTAATACGGCTGGGCATTTTATTTTTTGGATATCCCTGACTGCTCCAGCTTCATAGCGATCCAAACATCCCGGAGCGACAAACCTCGATGCGATCGCCCTAGTGCCACTGCTGAACTTCAGCTTGAAAGGCTTAGTAGATCTCCAATGCACCCGCGTTACAGCAACAGCCTTCTGGGTCATTCGCAGAACGCTGTTTCGTACAAAGAAAAACGCGATACCGAGATGAATCTATAACGCCTCCCTAAATATGAGTAACTACTTGTATGATATGAGTGATTACTCGTATCTAGCAACTCGCATTTGACGGAGGGATTTCGATGCCACGCAAACGCTCCATAATTCCCCGTAAACTCCCGCAGCAAGACCGCTCTCGCATGACCGTTGAAGCGATTTTGGAAGCAACAACTCACATTTTGACGGAGGAAGGTTACGACAAAGCCAACACAAATCGAATTGCAGAACGAGCAGGAATTAGCATTGGCTCGTTATACCAGTACTTTCCGAACAAGGAATCTTTGATGGCTGCCTTGATGGAACAACATTCCAATGAAATCGCTGCATTAGTAGAATCAAAATTGCAGAATTTATTCGATGTACCCCCAGAGGTTGCCATCCCTGAACTTATAAGAGCGGTCATTGCTGCTCACACGATCAATCCGTGTCTACATCAAGTGTTAAATGAGGAGATCCCGAGATCGGAACGCCCACAACACATGCAGAAGGCGGATGAACGCATCACAGAATTGCTACGGGCATACCTTACACGGTGGCGAGATCGTATTTACCCTAAAAATCTTGATATGACCGTCTTCATCTTGAGCCGCACGGTTGAATCGTTATGTCATTCAGCCGTAATTGAACATCCAAGTTTTGTGAGTAACAGCCAGTTTGAGCAAGAGGTTTCTAATCTTCTCCTGCTCTACTTAACAGGTGCTTGATACAATCTTGGATTCTGATTCCTATCCAGAGTTTTCAAACTGCTATCACCACCTAGAACGCGGGCAGCCTAACGACCCTGTTCAGCGGCTGCCAGTATCTTTCACGATGCACCAAGAGCTTTTGTCAGTCCGCTGCAACAGAATGGTTAGACCTACTCTAACCTTGTTCTGTACTCTCAACGGAGAGAGGGCGATCGCACGACCTGCGCTCCAAATCTTTTACAACAGCTTTAAGCTGACGGGTGTAGTCACCACCTATATAAAAAATAGATTAATCAATTCATGACTACCACCACTAATTGACTACAACCGATGGTGACTACGGCTTATACTACACCCATAGTATATGTAGCGGTAGCCACCAAACCAAGCAGGGGAGGGGTGGGAGGAATAGGGAGTGTGGGGAGCTTCCCACACTTGTGTTCTCCCCTCTCTCCCCACACTCCCTGCACCCTGCCCCAGAGCCTCTTCCTTGGCTACCAAAATCCACCCTGAATTTTAAAGCCCGTCGCATTATCAGCAGCGATCGCCCACGAGAGATCATGCTGCTATCTCAAAACACTCTCTTTGCCAAACAATAGTCTCAAGCCCACAGACAAGTTCCACAACTGCTTTGAAGAATTTCGAGTTTGGCCTGTCTTCTAGTGTTTTAACTCACATCTTGCACCTGGAAATATGAATGTCAAAACCACAACTACGTGCAAGGGGAGCAAGGCGTTCAATCTTAAGTATTCTCAAAAGATTTGAACTTTCCCCGTTTTTCTAAAGTTGTCAGGTCAATAATTACTTGTAAAAATGGTCTACATCCAATACCTGACGACGGTAACATCTTTAAAATTGTCTGTAGCGTCTGGCGGCGAACAAGGCGAATCATTTCTCTTGTTGACCAAGGATTGACATTTAAAAATCGGCTAATTGCACTTGGAGATTTTGTTTGACTGTGTTCGGGTAACGGCTGTCCTTGTGCCTCTAAGAATAACGCCAGCATAGCTTCTAAGTTATCTTTTTGGTACTGCGTCGGCATCAGTTCTTTGAGGGTGTAAACTAAATTTTGGGCGTGGGCAAGCATTGATAAGTGCTTTGTTTGATTCGATATTTCACGCCTTTTCTCTCATGTTTTAAGCTTAAAAAGCAAACATATCCATGTCTTGGGCGAAAAAGTAACCGCCGACGTGGGAATTTTGCTATCTCTGTAATATTACACTAGATATGTTTTAATTGTAACTAAATATACTTAACCTTTTCTATTTGACTATTGTTATAGTTTTGTACTGTTTATTGGCTTTTTACGGGTATCTACGTTTGGTGCAAGATGTGAGTTGAGAATGCTGCAAGATGTCAGTTTAAATGACTTTGAAAATATCGACACTTGCTTGCAATTGTTGGGAAATTTCAACTGTTTTTTGGAGAGATTCTGAAAGTTTGCAAGATGAATGGTTGACCACTTCAGAAACTTTAGCAATTTCGTTGATTAGATCGGTAACATCTTTATAGGTTTGCATTTGAGATCCTGTCGCAGCAGAAATTGACTGCACTAATTCATCAATTTGACAACAGAAATCGAAAATATTACTTAAATTCTGCTTAGTATCTTGAACCAGACGAGTTTCTTCAACCACCTGTGCGGTACCTAATTCCATAGGCTTAACTACCTCGCTGGTTTCAAGTTGGATATTGGCAAGAACTCCTTCAATTTCTTGAGTCGCTGCGGCACTCTGAGATGCTAGTGCGGCTACTTCTTTGGCAACCACGGCAAAACCTTGACCACCTTCATCCGCACGGGCGGCTTCTATTTCAGCGTTGATAGCTAATAAGTTAGTTTGCATGGCAATCTGGTTAAGCAATGCCACTACACGCGATATTTGTTGTGAAGATTCCCCAAGATGCTTGACCTTTTTAGTAGTATCCTCAATCGTTTCTCGCAAACTCATGTTATTTTCTACTGTGAGATCCATTGCCGCGCCTCCATCAGAGGCAGTGAGAGAGGCAGCGCGGGCAACTGTTGCGGCTTGGTTAGCACTTTTCACCACAATTTGAATCGAAACCTTCATTTGATTAAGGAAATCTAAGGTTTTGTTGATTTGGTCTTTTTGTTTGAGAGCTTCAGTTGCAAGTTGATTGGGGGCTTCAAAATTTTCGGCGATCGCGGCATCTACCTGGATAGCGGCTTCTTTAACTTGGGTGACAATCCTTCGCCAACTTTCCAAGATAGAGTTAAAAAAGTCAGCGACAGTACCAATTTCCCCATTAGTAACTTCAGCACGCACTGTCAAGTCTCCTCTGGACGCTCCTTCAATATCCTCTTGCAGTCGCAGCAGTTGCAATTGCAGTCGTTCTTTTTGTTGACGTTGCTGTTGAGAAACGATTTCTGCTGCTTTGCGCCCTTTTTCAGTTTGCTCTAGAAGATTGGCTCGCTCTAAAGCCAGGCCGACAGTTCTGGCGAATTGCTCACACAAATTGATTTCCGACTGCTGCCACAAACGAGGTTGGGAACACTGATGGACAATCAACAAGCCCAGCAGTTGATCACCCAGCAGAATCGGTGCTATCAAATAGGCTTTGACTGCGAATAGTTCAAGTTGTTCGATGTAACAGGCCGACAGACCAGCTTGGTAAATGTTGTTAATTGCCGTGACATGACCTTGCCGATACTTTTCCACATACTTTTGCAAACAGGAGTCATGGATTTCTGCCCCGAGAACGCGAGGATAACCAGCAATTATTGATTCAGTAATTACGTTTCCAAGCCAATCATTGTCGAATTTATAGATGATTACTCGCTCTGTCTTCAAGGCTTTTTGGATATCGTGAACCGCCAAATTGTAGATATCTTCAGAATTAAGAATTCCAGACAATTGGATAGCAAAATTCTTCAGTGCCTGTGTTGCCTCTAGTAAACTTACGCGTTCTAAGGTCAATAACTTTAATTGCTCGGCTTCGTCTGTTTGTTTTTGTAGTAGATCTTGCAGTTGGTCTGCCATGTGGTTAATATTTGAACCCAAGACAGCGAGTTCGTCTTCGCCTTCTATAGCGATTCGGGTATTAAGATTGCCTTGACCCAATTCGTTCACTGCTGTAGTAGCAGCCAGAATTACCTGCGTTAGGCGGTTAGCAAGAATTGCTACAATCCCACCTACCAGCAATGCTGTTACGACCGTCCCCATCTGTAATAACAGCAATAATCGTCTCTGCCTCGCCAATACAATTTTTGTATGCGATAATTAGCTTTATCTTGGTTAGTGTTAATAGTTTCTTGTGCAACTAATTGGTTCATCAAGTAATGGGTGAGACTCCCAATTCCCAATACTGGCAAGGTGCTAACAGTAAAAGCAAACACAAGCACTTTGGTGCGTAAGCTTAACCGCCTTACCCATGAAATTACACCACTGATGCGGGGATTTTGAAAGTCTCTTTTACGTTGTATCAGAGCTTTCGTTTCAGACGAAACTACAAATTTCCCGTTTTGAAAATCAGCATTTTTGGCTGAACTATTTTTCCCTACATCAATTTTCTTAACCATTCGTTTCTAATCATGAGTTTGCAGACACAAATCAAAACTTTGACTGCAAAAGCCTTCAACTACTAAATCCAATGCATTTGGAGGCTGGCAGTTAAGCATGGTTAATACTTTCAGCGCAAAAGGGGGACAAACCCTGAGCGTTCGATGAACTGCTGACCTTCCTTAGACAGCAACATATTGGTATAGGCAACTCCAGCCTGTTCGTCGATTTTGCCATCCCGGCGAATAGCAATAAACAAGCGCCGGCTTATGGGGTAAGTACCGTCCTGGATTGCTACAGTGTTGATTTGTTTTCCATTATCTATAAAGGGTTGCACATACTTCTGAGAATTGCCTTTAGCTAGAGCGATAATGCGAATGGATTTTTAACCCAAAATTGGCCCACTTCCTCCAAAGGAAATTCCACCAGGAGTTGAAGAAACCTTACGAACGCATTCAGTATAATCACGAATATACTGTACATTCGGACTGACTTTATCAACTTCTGGACCGAGAAGCACATGCAATAAAGTGGCAACCTTAGGTCTTGCGAAAGGTACAATCGGTAAATCTGATCCTCCTACCTGTTTCCAATTTGTGATTTTACCCTTGTAAATGTCTTGGAGTTGAATCACTGAGAGTCCAGGGACATACACATCTGGATGAGTAAAGACGACAATTGCATCGATAGCCACTGGTACCTGCTCCAAGCTAAAGCCACGCTCTTTAGCTTTGCTGTATTCAGTATCTGTAAGAGGTAAAGCAATCTGAGCAAAGCTTAATTCACCGTTGAGCAGCATAGTCAGACTCTTACTGTTACCAGGTTTACCGAATCTAGGTTCAGTGTAGACTAAGCGAAAATGTGGGTGAGTTCGGGTCATAGCCTCATGTGTACCGCTAGCAGTTATGGATGCAAAGAGGACAGCCCCACCATAGTTAAATATTCCTGTAGGCACATTAGGAATTTCCTTAAAGGAATTGTAGAGTCGGATGTCGGAAGAACTGTTGCCTAAGGAACTGTTTAAACTGTTGGAGGTTGTTAGAGATTTAACTTGCTGCCAAAAAAAATAGCCTCCTACGCTAAAAGGCAGCAATATCAGGGCTAGCTAGACCAAGCCAACCGACCAATGGTGGCAATTTCGATTTATTAGCTCTGTCGTTAGTGGGTATAGAGGCAATCACAAGAAACTTGTTACATTTCTGGCAGTGTGTAGCATCAAGAGGATTTGCATGGCTGCACCGACTACAGATCAAGTTTCCTTTAGTATTAGATTTGTTAGTATTCATCACAACTTATGTAATTTATATGACCAGTACAGCAGAAATAGCATTGCTGCGCTGATACAAAAGAGGACATTGAGCAGATGCATCTCCACACTAATCTTTTGTAGCCAGATAACCTTAATTGCTAGAATTAAGGCTTTTTCTAAGCCATAAATGCGCTCTATAAAATTAGGCAAATTCCAGCTAATTTACTCAATTCACCATGTAAGCGCACGATCAAGTTGGTCTTGATAATTTTTTATCATTAGTATACCTGTAAAAACTCTTACGTTAAAACGATAGATAAGTATACCAAAAATTTGGACTACTTAACCCACTTAATAAAGTAAGAATACTATTTTCTTTCCAGACGGTAAATTTAAGAACTTTCGCGATTGAGTCATTGATAAGAAATATAAAAGTAATGTTAGAAGTAAATTTATGTAAATATTTAACTATGTCTGCTATATGGTATATGTAGATCAATAATTCTTGAATTGCCAAGCAACTCTTATTACACTTAACAAATTCTAAGTAATAAACAATTTAAAATTATTGAATATTCTGTTATTAATACGCTCTGTGCAAAATTTACTAATAGTTATTTAATTGACAAAACAAGCATTTATCCTTAGATTGATTTTAAATTATTTTACTATCACTATATGACCTCAGAACTGTTTAATTCGACCCCATGAACCTGGTTAATACAAGCAAGTAATATATCTGCCACGTTACAATGACGTTCTCAAGAATATCTGTTTTGCCAAACAGTTGGGGGTAAGGACATCCTCATTTCTTCAGGTGCACAACTACGATTAATTATGATAAGCATCCTACCAAAAACTTCACAAACATCAGTTAATACTCGAATTTCCTCTGCCTTATGGATGACAAATATCCATTTAGACAGAGGGTTTTTGCTAAGTTTAGTAAGCTTATCAACAATTAGGCAAGTCTTCGGTTGCTCTACTTCAGTGGATTTCAGATAGTATGCGTCTGATGTCAACCACAACAGAAAGAATGAGGCATGAGTTTACGCACTCCCAAGATACTCCTTGAGCATGTGGCGATCGCCTTTGGTAAACGGTTGGTGGTGCAAGATATTTCGCTGGCACTACAGGAACATGACTTGCTCTGCATTGTTGGACCATCAGGCTGTGGCAAAACTACCCTACTTCGAGCGGTAGCAGGTTTGATACCACTGTATCGTGGTCGAATTCTCCTTGATGGTGCTGCAATTACCCGCCCCACCTCTCGGATGGCAATGATTTTCCAACACTTTGGTCTTTTTCCTTGGAAAACTGTGCGAGCCAACATAGAGTATGGGTTGTCAGTTCAAGGTCGGCGTGATGAGGACGGCATCGTCACGCGCCTACTTGAAATCATGGGCTTGGCTGAGTTTGCACAGTGCTACCCCTATGAACTCTCCGGCGGGATGCAACAGCGTGTTGGCATTGCACGTGCCTTAGCAGTGCAACCCGAAGTACTCCTGCTTGATGAGCCATTTAGTGCAGTTGATGCAATTACACGCGAAATGCTCCAAGGCGAACTGATACGTCTATGGGAAGACCCACAGCGTCGCCAGGCTACAGCGATCCTAGTGACACACGATCTTGACGAAGCAATCTTACTAGGCGATCGAATTGTGGTGCTGTGCAGTACACCAGGGCAATTATGCTTGGATCTGAACGTACCGATACCTCGTCCACGCACTCCCCAGAATCTCCGGTTTCACGCCGCATATCCACAGCTACGTCACCAAATATGGGAAGCCCTACATGGTAGTGGTAATGCGCCTTACCAAATCAAAAATCACCCCACGATTAGTTAAAGAACAATGAGATTGAAGACGTCAGTAGCTACTTCCAACCCAACTAAAGTTGCCTTGTACCGACGTAAGGCTTCCCATCGTGCTGATGCCTGCCTGAACCACTACCACTTTATAGGGTGGCTCCGTGGCATCTCACCGATCGTGATTTTTCTGCTTTGGGAATGGTATGGTCGAAATACTAATCCAATCCTTTTTACCTATCCAACCGCCATTGTTCGAGCTGCGATAGATATGATTGCTGACGGCACGCTCCTAGTGGCTTTAAGTCAGAGCATAAGTGTACTCGCCATAGGGTTCATGCTTGGCGTACTCGGCGGTATTGCGTTAGGCTTACTCATTGGTCGGAGTACAGTGGCAGCTGCACTGTTAGATATCCCAATTACGGCACTGTACGTCACTCCTATGGTCGCCCTGGTACCAATCCTCGTTTTATGGTTCGGGTTTGGCACATCCGCAAAAGTAGTTGTGGTAATGCTATTCAGCATATTTCCAGTACTAATCAATACAATGCGCGGCGTGCGCGAAGTTGACCCTCAGTTAATTGAGGTTGTACGCTCGTTTTGCTCAACAGAATATCGACTTTGGATCGACTTAGTACTTCCATCATCATTGCCTTTCATTATGACCGGAATTCGTCTGGCGATAGGTCGGGCACTGGTTGCCGTCATCGTTGCCGAGTTCTACACCGCTATTTCAGGGTTGGGATACCTGATTGTTTCTAATGCCCATTCATTTCAGACTGCACGCGTCTTTGTGCCCATCGTTGTGCTAATGGCCGTTGGCATCATTAGTACTGGACTACTGGAAGTAGCAGAAGCACGCATTTCACCTTGGCGTTATCGGCATAAATAGGAGGCTAATATGCAACGACGGCTACGGGTAGTTTCTGTATTCATTGTACTCATTATACTTTCTGCGGTATTTACCATCGCATGTGAGAACACACCCTTTGGGAACACTACTAAGTCAGAACCTGCACTCACAGCTTCCCACATCGAGATTGGTCTACCAACAGGGAAAACCAGCTTCGCAAACGTTGATATGGCGATTGCTCAGGAGATGGGATTCTTCAAGCAGCAAGGTTTGAACGTTACCATTAAAAACTTAGATTCGGCGGTGAAAGTTGTACAAGCGGTGGTTGCTAACGATGTTGATATCGGTGGAGCTAGTATTGAGCCAGTCACTAACGCTGCATCGGCAGGTGCTAACGTGGCGATTATAGGCACTTACGCTAACCGACTCACTGTTTCGATGGTCACGCCCAAGACAATTAAGTCGGTAGCGGATCTGCGTGGCAGGAACGTTGGCGTCCAGGATATCGGTGCATTTCGCGAGGTCATGACCCGCATGGTGCTCCAGAGCGCCAAATTGACACCTCAAGATGTAAAATATATTCCCATCTCCCCACCATCTTACATCCAGGCGCTGGTTACTGGACAAATAGACTCTGCCATACTCCAGACAGAGCAAGTTTTTGAGATACTGAATCGTGATTCAAGATTTCATGTACTTGTCAACCTAAATGCAGTCGAGCCAGAATATTTCTATGGTTCTTACATAGTAAAAAAAGACTGGCTAGCTAAAAACTCCGACCTTGCTGTGCGCTATCTCACTGCTTTGATTCAAGCGCATAGATTTATGTACCAAAACAAAGCCGATACGGTCGGGATTGCTGCCAAAACCACTAGCTTCGACACCAGTGTGCTTGACAAGACTTACGATGTGCTGCTGAGGAAAAACAAGGTCTTCCCTGTTAATGATGGCATAGACGAAAAACGGCTTATCTATACAATTTCCAGGATGAAGCTGCTAGGGTTACTAAAAGGCAAAAAACCTGACCTAAATCAGCTGATAGATCGCAAACCGATTACCCTAGCTCTCGATAAGTTAGACGGGGCTAGCGAGACTACATTGAACAAATAAACTCTCGTCGATAGCTTTCTCTTTAATAAGTTATTGAAAGTTCAAAGATAAGATGTAGGTGAAAGCTGCATTTATAGAATTCATAAAAGTCAGTAAAGGGGACTGCGGACTAGTGACGCTTAGACTGGGGATTGGGTTCAAATCGAAAATTATGCAAGGGGCTTTAAACCCTTGTATAATTTTACAATATCCCCCAGTATCCACTACCGATCGCGGCGTTCAGACCCCACCAATTAGGGTGTATAGTGGGGTCTGAACGCCGCGACCAATTGATAATACTTTGTTGGTTGATGACTGTTGAGGTGCTTTAATTTTCTTTTAACAAGTAATCCTTGAGTTAGAGTAAATCTTGGCTGTTTAAAGCTACCCTTATTCCTGTTTTTGGAATTTAGTTATAACATTTACCTCATATTTGTAATCTAAGGAAGATAGTTCAAAATGTTTCGTGAAGAAGTGAAACAGGCAATGTTAGCACATCCCCATTGGATTGAGCGAGGTACAGAACTTGCAATGCATGCCTACAATATTTTTTCACAACATAAATCTGTTAGTGGTAATCTACTTGATATTGGATGTGCAAATGGTCGTGATGCGGCTTTTTTTAGTAGTAAAGGTTTAAAAGTAAGAGGAATAGACATTAATAGAGACGCTATCAATGAGGCTCATAGAAAGTATAAAAATATAAAATTTGTAGTAGGGAATGCTGAATTTATCCCATTTGAAGATAATTATTTTGATTTTGTTTATTGTACCAATACAATCATGTGGACAGATGAGAATAAAAGTGTTCCGGAAATATTTAGGGTTCTAAAAAGTCAAGGAATGTTTTTTCTTCACATTGATACACAAGTTGATAATTTAGATACAAATGAGGTAGAACATAAGATTCTTAAAGAAACAATTATGAATCTTCTTGGAGAAGTCATACTCACCAGTGAAGCTACTTTAGAAAGAATCGATCCAGTGCCATTTAAGCACTCTCATATTATTCTAGAATTAACTGGATTTAAAAAGTAAAACTTTCACTGATCTGGTGTCGCGTTTCACGATATTTGACTGCGATCGGTTCTTTATTTCCGCTCCAGAAACTAAATTTTATAGTCAAAAAGTGGAAACCAAAGCCCCGTAAGCGTTAGAGCTATTGGATTATCCCAAAGTGACAGAAAAGGGCTAAGTGATGCGATCGCCGGATCAAGTCCCATTGATGATTCGTTATCAGAGTGCCAACCAATCGAATCCTCCCCACTACGGTACTGGTTGCCAATAACGATGTTGAATCTGTAGCCAGTTAGAGCAGTAATCTTATCCCTCAATTCGGCTAATTTCTCTGTCCAGGGCAACGGTTTTAAAAGCACACTCTTGGAGTACAAATAATCTGAAAACCGACCGCAAAATGAACACCAGTCGCAACACAAGTGAGTCGGCCAGCAGACTAGAGGTTCGGGCTATCTGTACTGTAATCTCAGCACAGATTTAAGATTGCATTGCCGAGAGAACCCGCCACTGCCCACCGTGCCATATTTTACTCGTGGCGGGGGGGTTGGAGATCCATCAGCGTTGCTTGAGACAAACTGACAAACGCACCAAATGCCGGATAAAACAACACCATTGCGGCTAATAAACTCCAAAACTCATGGCTGAGGGAAATCAGCACCAGGGCGATCGTAAATTTGTTCAAGTAACAAAGTTCAGAATTCGACCGGGAACGTAAACAGCACGATGAACCTCCTGATTGTTTAGATGCCGTTGAATTGCTTTTGTTTGTCTTGCGATTGCGATCGCTTCCTCTTGTGAAGCGTCCGGTGAAAGGGTAGTTGTGGTACGAGTACGTCCATTGATCTGCACTGCGACTGTTACCTGCTCCTGAATCAGGAATTGAGGATCAAACTGGGGAAAAGTTTGCTGATGAATTGAGCCTGATTCCCCTAATTGCTGCCAGATCTCTTCAGTCACATGGGGTGCAAAGGGAGCCAACATCAACAGATACGACTTCAATTCCACCTCAGCAATACTCGAATTTGATTGCAACATATTGAAATAACTCATTAATGCGGCGATCGCTGTATTGTATTTCAGTGATTGAATATCGGAGGAAATCTTGTGGATTGTTTGATGTAAACGCCGCTGTGATGCCAAATCTGGCGGATTGGGTTGAAGACAATTTTGGTGTTTGATCGCCCATTGATACACTCGATCCAGGAATCGCCGGATGCCAGCAATACCGCGATCGGAAAAATCACCACCCTGGTCGTAGGGTCCCAAAAACATCAGAACGTAGCGTGGCGGTAGTCAACGCAGCACCGTACGGTAGTGGCATATTGGCCAAGGGACCGGACGCTCACGCTCGCTATGCCTATCAAGACGCGCCAGAGGGGATGATCGCACGCACGCGGCGAATTAACGAAGTCTGTCAGAACTGCAACGTACCACTAGCGGCTGCGGCACTACAGTTCTGTTTGCGCGAAGCACGCATTACATCAACAATCGTTGGTATGAGTCGTCCTGAGCGCTTGGAGCAAACACTCGCTCTGGCCAAGCATCCAATTCCAGACTCATTGTGGGTCGATATTGACACGATTGGCTACGAAACGGAAGACCCTGAAGCAGGTCGGTGGGGATAAATGAGATTCCAGTCGGGGCAGTTCACCGAACAAGTAAAAAGTTAAAAGAAAGTAGATTTACTTTTTACTTTTATCTTTTTACTTTTTACTTTTTATTTATGGGGATTTTCTTTTTACTTTTATATTTTAAATTAATCTACTAACTAGCTGTATGCTAAAGCATATTTATATATACTAATACAACTGTGCCAAAAAATCCTATATTACCCTCATATTCTGACAAATTGTTTCACACTAGCCCGATTCACTCTAGCGTACAAAAGGGGTGGAATGGAATTGTAGTTGAACATTGGCAACAGGAACCTCGAGAACTGAACCTGCCTGCACTTTCTTACCACCTCATTACCTTAGCCTTAGATAACCCACATCTCCTGATGCAAGCGCGTGATGGGCGAGTGTACGAAAGGCATCATTTACCAGGGGATATTAACCTCATGCCAGCAGGTCAACACAGCCAATGGCGCTGGAACAAAAGTAACGGCTGTCTACACATTCATGTCGAGCCGCAGTTTTTGCAAGCAGTAGCACAAGAAACGGAAATTGCCACTAGGCAAATTGAGCTTGCAAGCAGCTTTTCCGTGCGCGATCGGCACTTGGAACATATTGGAATGTCGCTGTTGGCTGAACTCAAATCTGAAGGTTTAGGTGGTCAACTCTATGTCGAGTCCCTGGCTAATATACTGGCACTCCACCTCCTACGACATTACTCCGCTTTTAAACATATTGCGCCTGAAGTAACTGGTGGACTGAGCCGCTACACTTTACGACAAGCCACTGAATACATTCTCAACCACCTGGACGAGGATTTAGCACTTACCGACATAGCGGCAGCAGTACACTTAAGCCCCTCTCACTTTGCGCGTTTATTTAAACAATCAACGGGTATGACCCCACATCAGTATGTTATCCGATGCCGCGTTGAGGAAGCAAAGCGTCTTTTGAGTCAAGGGAAATCTAATATCGCACAGATCGCTTCCCAGGTAGGATTTGCTAATCACAGTCATCTAACATACCACTTCAAGCGGCTGATTGGGATTACCCCTAAAACTCTCCGACCAAACAGCAAGAATTTATCAAAATAAAGTCAAAATCTGAAAGATTAACTCTGCTTGAATCTCTCATACTTGCTAGTAAGGCAGGCGTATTGACAATGAGAAAAAGCACATGACACTCGACAATCAAAAGGTTGTGATAGTTGGTGGCACAGCTGGGATTGGCTTGGCGGTAGCTAAAGCCGTTGTATCACAAGGGGCCTCCGTCGTGGTTGCCTCACGCAGCCAAGATAAAGTTGAACAAGCTAAGGCTGTAATCAACGGAGTGGTCGAAGGGTATACCGCTAATGTTACAAATGAACAATCAATTCAGTCACTATTTGACCGAATTGGAGAATTCGATCATTTAGTACTGACGCCTGGAGAGCCAGTAACTTTCACCTCGTTTTTGCAATCAGACTTATCATACGTCAGAAGGATTTTTGAGACGAAGTTCTGGGGACAGTATTTGTGTATCCAGTACGGTGCTGCAAGAATCAAACGCAACGGTTCAATTACTCTCATGTCAGGTAGTGGTAGTCCAAGTAAAGGTACTTCAGCACTTGCTTGTATTAATGGGGCTGTTGAAGCCCTGAGCAAAACTTTGGCTGTTGAACTTGCCCCAGTTAGAGTCAACGTTGTTCGTCCAGGAATGATTGATACCGACCTCTGGAGTAAGTTTCCGTTACAAGAACGCCACCAGATATATGGAAAGGTTGGCAAAGAATTACTTGTGGGACGCATTGGTACGCCAGAGGAAATTGCTCAAACCTATCTTTATTTAATGAATAGTGGATTTACTACTGGAACAGCACTCACCATTGATGGCGGCACTTTGTAACATTCAAACACAAGCCTCTGATTTGTGTGAGTTTTAACCAAGTAAATAGCAAATAACAAGAGAAATTGACTGGAGAAAAAAATGAATCAGAAGACAAGAATGAAGGCAGCTTGGTATGAAACCACAGGGGTGGCTCGTAGCGTTCTTCAAGTTGGAGAGATGGATATACCCAAACTTGGTGCTGACGAGGTGCTGGTTCGGGTATATGCTTCCGGTGTTAATCCGGTTGATATGAAGCGTCGAAGTGGGCGATATATTGGAGCATCCAAGTATTCTCGCATCATACCTCACGACGATGGAGCAGGCATTATTGAAGCCGTTGGTGAAGGGGTAGACAAAGCCCGCATGGGAGAGCGCGTTTGGGTCTACAATGGTAGACTTAACCGAGCCTTTGGTACTGCCGGTGAATATATCGCCATACCAAGTAAGTGGGCGGTGCGGTTGCCTGAAAAAACAAGCTTTGTCGAAGGTGCTTGTCTTGGAGTACCTGCAATGACTGCACACCGTTGTCTATTTCAGGATGGATCTATCAGTGGTAAAACAATCCTGATTCAAGGCGGCTCTGGTGGAGTTGGTCAATACGCGATTGGGCTTGCTAAATGGGATGGAGCAACCGTAATCGCAACTGTTGGCGAAGCGGAAAAGTTTAATCTTGTACGCCATCTCGGTGCTGATTATGTCATTAACTACAAAACTGAAAATGTAGCTAAGCGTGTTAAAGAAATTACAAACGATAAAGGTGTCGATAGAATCGTCGAAGTGGAGCTTGCTATCAACATTAATATTGACCACAGTATTCTTAAGCCGAGCGGTATTATAGCTGCCTACGCTTCTGATGCTAGCGATAATGTAACTATCCCGTTTACGCCGTTAGTACTCAAATGTTCTACAGTTCATTTCGTCGGTGTCTTCTTCATGCCGGAGGAAGCCCATAAGTTAGCAATTGCTGACATTACCAAGTGTCTAGAAGAGGGAATACTCAGACACCCCATTTATAAACGCTTTTCTCTGGATGAGATCGCCGCAGCGCATGAAACTACCGAAAGCGGAAATACTATTGGCAAGAATGTGATTGAGATCATTTAGCTTGTTTTCACGTCAATAGTAAATTTTTGGACTCATTGAATCGGAATATACCAGCGAATCTCAATTTAGCTCAATTCCTTTAAACCTTTGAGAAAACGGTAGCAGAAGCTTTGGTACTTGATGACATTCAGGAGTGGGATGGGCGATACTTAAACTTAGTGCGAAAGATTAGTATGCCAGTTCAGGTTTGTGCTTTTGAGCAAACTCACGTAAGCTGGTTGGTCTGTGTCCTGTAATTTGCTCAACAGTGTTGAACACATCAGCAGCTTCAGTCACAGACCCTTCACGAGTACGAGTGAATACGTTATAGACACACTTCATGTAGGCAGGATCGGCACCCGCTTCAAGAACTATTTTCAAGAATTCTTCTGGCGAATGAGGCTCATAGCGAAAGGGCTGACCAACAACTTCTGTGAAAATTTCAGAAACTGCTTGCATTGTATGGGCTTCTACTGCAAGGGGGTAGGTCTTGCCATTGTGTTGCTCAGGACTGCGGAGAATTGCAGCAGCCACTTTGGCAATATCATCACAATCAATCCAACTCACTAGTGCATCACCTATGTACTGAGTAATCACACCTGCATTCTGATTGTCTCTTCCGCCATATCCCAACAGATTCTGCATAAACCAGTTCGGACGCAGATGAGTATAGCCAATGCCTGAATGTTGTAGGTAAATTTCAATCATCTGATGCCAAGCCAGATGTGCAACCGTTGTGTCGTCTTTAGCGTATGCGCCCAGATGAACAATGTGGCTAACACCTACATTCTTTGCTGCATAAATTACAGCTTTGCTCTGAGCAAGCATTGACACATTGTAGCCTGTAAGAAGAAAAATCCGATTGATTCCCACTAACGCTGGTTGAATTGCACTCAGTCCGTATTGTTCAGGTTTATCGAGATCGATTATCCGTGTTTCTATCTTTTGCGTTTTTAAGGGAGCGGCTTTTTCAGGCGATCGCACGGCTGCAATCAGATTGACATCACTTGCCTGATTCAATCGTTCAATGAGTACACGACCAATTTTACCTGTTGCCCCGAAAATCAGAACATTAGGCTTATTATTTGTGTTCATTTGCGATTCCTCCGGTTCAATGCTTTTATGGTAGCCTTTGCCCATAATCAGAAAAAGTAGCTATCATGCAAATGACTGATTCACAAATCGCAAAAATAGACAACAATGGCAGGAACTGATCGCCTTGATAGCCTGATGATTTTTGTCCGAGTTGCCAAACATCTCAGCTTTTCAGAGGCGGCGAGGCAACTGGGAATGTCCCCTTCAGCGGTTAGTCGATCCGTTCAAAGGCTAGAAGAACGACTCAGTACACGACTTCTGAATCGGACAACTCGTAGCCTATCTTTGACGGAAAATGGTTCTCTATTTTATGAAACTTGTCGTCAAATTTTGAGTGAGTTGGAACAAGCAGAACTGGCGTTGAGTCAGGCAAAATCCATACCCACTGGAACACTCCGTATCGATTTAGTTCCTTCGTTAGCACGGATGCACATTATCCCTGCACTGCCTAGGTTTGCTGTCCAGTATCCGGAATTGAATTTAGAGATTTTTCTCAACGATCGTCGGACGGATTTGATCGATAAGAGTATTGATGCGGTTGTGCGCGTTGGCATTCACCCTGACAGCAACCTTGTCATGCAGCGAATTGCCACTGCTCGTCAAGTAGTTTGTGCTTCACCAGATTACCTCAAACGCTATGGTACACCGAAGACACCAGAAGACCTAAGACAGCACCACCTCATCAACCACATCAATCCTCAGACAGGACGCATTCGAGAGTGGACATTTCAACGCAATGGAAAGCCTCTTGCTTTTAGCCTGACGGGGCAGTTTTCCATCGATCACGCAGAGGCAACTACAGAAGCCGCGATTGCTGGAGCTGGAATCCTCCAACTTTATAACTTTGTGGTTGGAGTTGCGATCGCCCAAGGTCTACTCGTTCCCGTTTTGGAGGACTATGCTCAGCCTGGTGTACCGATTGCGATTGTCTATCCCGAGAAACGATATGTGTCTGCAAAGATTCGTGTTTTTGTTGAGTTTATGACAGAGTTGATGAGAAAACTAAAGCGAGAACGTATTGTCGAGTAAACATCTCCGAAAAATGCTAAAATCTCTCTATCACTGACTTTCAACAGGCGATCGCAAGAGTACAAACGAGCGCAGTTCCAATGGAAAAATCAGGCTTTGAGACAGTTATTATTGAGAATAAGGCAAGATGTCTAGTGAGTCACTCGCGCTTGTGAGTCCTTCAAATAAACGATTCAGCAACGTGAGCGCGGTTGTGTTCGGGATTCTCGAAGGGAGCGATCGCTCAGGGCGCGTTCGGGCAGGAGGCGTGGAAAAAAAACGGACGATTACGCGCAAGCCAACGGTCCGATTGGTTTTGCCAACAGGTTTTTGGGTGAGGGGGTACCGTGGAAGACGCATGGAATAACACCAAAACGCGCTCCCGACCAAAACGCGCGAGCGGGCAAAGCTGCCATTACTCTCAATATTACTGCGACATACCCCGATAAAGCTTGTGAGAACCCGTAACCCAAAATAAGCGTTATCTAATATTTACAACCTATTAAAGGCGATCGCCCGTCTAGATGTGGGGGTGCTGCCGGGAGCAATTCGTCTTAGATTAGAAAAGCGATCACGCTTTGTTGCTGACTCTGGTTTTTTGATGCAGGACACTCGAAGAAGCAGGGGGGCGGGGAGCGGGGAGCAGAGGGAAGGAAGCATAACGTTTGCCAGTACTGCGTTTGAGTTTTGCGATCGCCCTTGTTACTCTTCAACCGGAAACCGCCGCATCATCTGTTGCACATTCACCGCAAGAGGTGACGGCGTATACACCACCGCTTGTTCGGAGCGCGATCGCTGCGCCTCTGTTTCCTGTCCCAATTAAACCAAACGCTCACATCCTTTGTCACCACATTCTTCCTCTTCGCCCCACTGCGTTTGGAGCAAGGCGTGAACCGGGAGCAGTTGGGTTTGAGCACCACCCCTGTTGCAGTGCCTGTTTTACACGAGCGATCGCCCCGGTCACATTCGCCCAATATTTCTTGATCACCCCCAAACAGCCAAACAGAAAAAATTAATCCAAGCTAGTCACCATTTGTATGCAGATAAGATAGTTTTACGCTTGTTGACACCATTCTCTATAGCGCATAAATGAAAAAAGCTGAAAGCCTTATTTAATAGGCTTAAGCCTAAAAAACCTTGTTGCATCCATTCTTATTAAAGTGGGAGATCGCACAGAGAGTTTTGAGTGTGGGTTTTATGTGCGATCGCACTATTTAGGAAATCAGAGTCATCTAACAGAAGAATACGTGTTTGCGCCCCGTGAGGGGAAAAGGTAGTCTACGACTTCTGCGGTTACGTTTGAAGAATACGTGGAATGCCTTAAAGTTTCCGTCCCCGTAAGGGGAAAGGGTAGTCTACGACGTTCAACGTTTCCGAACCTACACTAGATGTTTCTACATGGTGTTTCCGTCCCCGTGAGGGGAAAGGGTAGTCTACGACTTAACAGATAACTATATAGATACCTATCTATATTACACAAAAATGTTTCCGCCCGTTTCCAGATGAAGACCAACAGCCCAGAAGAGGCAATCATCCGGTAATTGTTAGAGTTATGGTCATACCACTGAGTGCATTGCTTTGGCGGGTGCTGCCATCCGAATTCGTCTTTGATTTGAGATGCGATCGCTTCCATACTAACTCCAGTTCTAGGAGCTGGAGAATTGATGATTGCTATAGCCCTTTCTTCATCGGTGATAATTAGGGGCTAAACTTTTCTTAGAAAAACCTGAGCGTTAGGATTCTCATAAATTTCAAAATCATCGGGTATTGTTTCGACTAGAAATCCTTCACTCTTCATTGACTTAAAACGCTTTTTGGGTGATTGCCCAAACAGGGGTACAAAAAATCTGGGTAAAATTGGGCAGCCGTCCCAGTCGGAGCGGGTTAACCTTGAATAGTTGCAGTAAGCTTGATGCTCCCAACCCGCTCCGACTGGGGAGCGGGTTTACTGGTTTGACGAGTAGATTTTTCATGACTTTTGCCCAATTTTACTAAGTTGGGTGTAGGGGGTGAAGTTGGCACTGTTGTGAGGAGCGATCGCTCTTGCGGGATCTGAGGCGGCCACTCAAAGGGAGCAGCGACTTGGGTGAAGTGGGCGCGTTTTTAGTCTGCTTTGACCAACACCATCAACTCCCTTCGGGAGGGAATAGGGAACTCAACAGGGCGAGTGGACGTATGAAACCGAGGCGATCCTGGCACTAGATCAGCCGCCCGAAAAGGCGACGAGCAAGTACGCCGAACACAAAGCTTTCATAGTTCGCCTGTTGGTGGAACAAACTGAGCAAAAACCTCTGCTGCGGTCAGATTTTTTGTTTCATTTGAAAAGCAATAATATGAAGGCTTTTCATCAATAAATATCTGATGATCAAAAACAAAATCTAATGGGAACTCGAATAGCCCAACAGGCATGATGTACTGGTTGTTCTGTTTCAATCTATAAAATAAATGACTTCCACATTTATTGCAAAACCCACGTTCAGCCCATTGGGACGAACTAAATACGGTGATATTTTCTTCACCTTCAAACGAAGCATCACTGCCGCAATCTACCGCGAACAAGGGGCCGCCTGTCCATTTTCTACACATTTGACAATGGCATACCCCAATGTTTTTACTGATTGTTTTGACACAGATACGAGTTGCCCCACACAGGCAACTTCCTTTTCCTTCACTAGCTGCGACATCAGGTTGCTGCGTTAAACTTGCCATTTTTGTCCCCAGTATTTTCACTATCGCTCACATTGACGCTGACATTGAGCAGTACAAATATATCACTCTAAAACATTTCGCCACCACTTCATGGGCGATCGCGCTCGTGCTCCCGCAGGAATAACCCCAAACAACGCCCTCAGTTGAGTATAGTAGCCTGTTTGTGCCCTTGGTAGAGTCGATGGCGGGTATTATCCCGCGCACCTCTGTGTTAAATCTGGGCGTGCAACTTTCGCGCGGTGGCTTCCGATGTTCTTAGCACTTAGCTTTTGCTCATGTGCAGGTAATCGTGACAACTTTCGTGGATTGCCATCAAATTTTCCTTTTTCCAGTTGGCGTGATTTCCGTCCTTATGATGCAGGTGAACCTTTTCATCTGACAGGAATTTCAGCCCGCAGGCTGCACAAGTATGGTTTTGCCGTTTTAAAGCAAAAGAGGTTTTACCATCGTAGAGTTTGCTGTTGCGCTCACTCCAGTAGGTGATGTCTCCATCGAATGGTGATTTTGCACCTTTGACGTTGACGTGTTTGTTTTCGGAGTAGGGAACCGACGGGAATGCTTTTTCTAGCATTTTCTTGCTAGTATCGCGGTTCTGTTTGGTTTCCTTGTTGAACACCTTAAAAGCTCTGTATTGAATGTGGTACAGCGAGAATCGTGACCCGTTCATCCTACAAAAGCGGTGGTAGTTCCTCCAACCTCTGACTATAGGGGCTAATTTCTCAGCCTTAACCGTGACACCATAGTTCGAGTTATTGACAATGCGCTTTATTTTCTGACGGAATGCTTTAAAGTTCTCCGCCGAGGGAGTACATCTAAACTTTCCGTTGCTCTGCACTCTAAAGTGCCAGCCAAGGAAATCAAAGCCATCTATCGTAGCGGTGAGCTTGGTTTTCTTCTCGCTGATTTTCATCCCCCGTTCTGCAAGGAATTGGCTGATTTTGACGGATTGCCAGTAATCTTGCTGCGGTGGATTTCAGAATCAGTTTTTGAAGGGACTTCGCTTTCCGGTAGTCTCCAACTTGAACAGCTTTGTACACTCTTTTTTGTAGGCGGAATAAATTACAGCGAAATTTCTTCCACGGTAATTTCTTCCAAGATTCACTAGTATTACTACTGTGCCTAATCATGCTCTAACTCCAAGCAAGTGTATTCTGAACACCTCAACCCAATTACGGGTTGTCCTACCCGAACTGAGGGAATTCCGCCGCTCGTCTAGCCTACACGGGGTTCGACCTGACCCATGACCCTTAGTTCGTTTTTATTCGTTCCCTCAGAGAGATTGTTTGTTCCCTTAGGTGTAGCCAGTTCGACCACTGGATTCCCTAGACTCTTGCCTCTTGCCAATGCACACATCGGCGGGAATTAGCTCCAGTTAAGTCGGGGTTTTGTTGTTGTGCCCCGCTTAGGGGTAGGTCGCTTTTCTAGGCTCTATTTCACCGTAGGAACTCCCTGTTAGCGCCAGTGTCACCCCACAACGGATGTCTGATTGCGCCCTGTTCCCAGCTTCACCCTCCAGAAACCGAGTCTGGTCAGTGTGGGCAGATAAGGAGTCACACCTGAGTCTGGTGGGCAGGTCTTTCACCTGCATCTTTCCGAGAGTTCAATCCTTTTAGGGATTGGTCAGCTTATTTACCGGATTGATTACCGGGATTCGGCTAACAACGAATCGCGCGCATTGTCCCCTCCAAAAACGGGCAGGCGCCTACTGACTCTGCGACAAGCCAACAGGACTAATCGATAATACAAAGAAGCCTGCCCGTTTTTGGTACGTGGAACCTTGCCTTCTGTACGGGCGACGAAGCACCATTGGGGGATCGGTCTTAACTGTCAGGACACAATAAAAGTGTAATTTTTTTCGGTGCATCTTATTTTGTTTCTTCCATCCATAACGGAAGCGATAGCGTTCGTAAACAGCTTCTGGGTATCTAGGATGTGATATTGATGTAACTTTGACTTCCGTGTTTTGAGGAACCATTGGTTCGTGAACTTTTTTGCGTGGAAGTTGAGGAACCACTTTTTGAGCCGCAGCTGCAAAGTCTGATTCGCTGGGAGAGGGGTTTTCTTTTAGTGCGATCGCTACAGCAGTCTTAAGTTTTTCTGGTTCCTTGACTAAGTGCAGTAATGGACGAGCTTGACGCTCATTCTTGATGTGTTCACCTAGTTCGCCAACTGCGTCAATGACCTTTTTGGCTCCTAGCAGCTGATTGATTCGTCGGTAGCCACCCCAGGCGTATAGTTCACGCTGGCAGTACTCCTCAAAAGTTTTGTAACCAACTTCTCGGTAAATCTGTTCCTCCCGCATTTGCAGTATTTCATCAATTGCCTGCCACTCAAAACGATCAATGGCGGTGAAGGTTTCTTTGATGCTGCTGTTGAGAACACCGTAATCGGGAGTTGATGTTTTTTCGGATAAGAGTGTCAGCATGATTATTGCCCACTATGGAAAATGCTGAAAAATTCAGAACTGCAATTTAACCAAAGTGAGTATCTAGCTGAACTTTGGCTTTTACCAAAACTATGTCAGCATTATAATTAGCTCACTTTGTTGCCAAACGATTTGAGCAGGCGATCGCACTTGCTTGGACGGTAGGCGATCGCTTTAGTTAGGAGGTTTGGCTAAATGCACTTTTAACTTCTTCAATAGCAAGTGATTCTATATTTGGCTGACACTCAATCCCTAGTATTTTGGCTATTCTGCCGAGAGTCTCAACCTTAATAGATTTATTCTTGTTGCTGGTTATTTGCCAAACAGCTGTACCTGTAACACCTGCGGCCTCACCAAGTTTTTGAAAAGATAAGCCTTTAGCTTTCATTGCTTCGGCTAAATCGTTTTCCAACCCTGGAACATCAATTGTGATGGTAACTTTCACTTCCAATTCCTAATTCACCTTCTTAGATTGAAGCATTAACTATTAGCTGTTGGTTGACAACCGACAGCTAATGGTTTATGGAGTTTCCGAGGTTAACGATGATGTTAAGGAGGGGGAAAACAGGTATGTAATAGATCTCCTGTAATTAGGTATTCATCATTAACTTATCTGCCTGTCGTAAATCATAAGCTGGTGGTTTATAAAAATCAAGCTAGTAGCACTAGCAATCTTTTGCAACCATTAGCTAATAGTTTATACCATAAATGTGAACCAGCGTTGCGTTTGGAAGTCGTCGTGGTCGTATGTAATTTTGGCTATCAGTTTCTCAAGGGCGTAAACTTCGTGGTCATAGAAGCTGCAAACAACTGATGTCAATTCTTCTGGGGCTACTGCTGATGCCTGTGTTTCAATGTAGTTTTCTAGTTCTGCTTGGGCTAGAGCTTGAGAGTCAACGAAGGGAGCGAACAGTGCTTGCTGTGTATGTGTTGTGTAAGGCATAATAGATATTCCTTCGATAAAAAGGGGAAAGGCGATCGCACTAATTGTCCAGACAGGGGCGGTCGTCTTTTGTTATGCCTCTGTTTTACTAATGCGCTTAGTAATAAGTCAAGCAACATTTTTAATTTTCTGAGGTAGCTTTACTAACGGGCAACCCAAAAAATCTTCAATCCGAATAGAAAGCGCCTGACATATGCCTTCTAGCTTTTCAGTGGAAACTGTAGGCCCTGAATTCCTTGGACTTGACTCTGGGTATTCTCCACGTTCTAAATGTTGAATTAACTGATAAGCACAGCCAGCGCGTTTAGCTAAAGACTGCATGGATTCCTTGCCCCGCAAAGTTTTAAGCTTTACACCTAATTCTTTGTTCCATCGAATAGATGCAATCAGGCTTTTATCAATAATCATTAATTCATTACCCAATTCACCAATTGCATTAGTAGACATGATGCACTAAAATTACTAATTTGATTAGTAAAAAAAACACAAAACTACCCATTTAAAGTATGCCTGATCCTTAGGAGTAAACAGCTATAGCGGGCGTCTCCGCAACACCTGACTTGCACGCCCGCTATTTACCAGATCCCAAACTGAGGCGAAACAACTGCACCCCACGACTCAAACGCAGTACTGGCAAACATTAGGCGTGATTTTGTCAACAGCACTCAATCGCAAACAGTTCTAATGAGGGACTTTTTTGATATTAATAATTCTCTTTCTTCCCGCTGTGCTTATGCAAAATTACCAATTGCCAATTACCCATTCCCTATTCCCCTGCTTGTTGTTTCAACAAATTGACCAAAGTATCGGATAACCACAAACCAGCGTCACGCAAAGCTTGAATTTCACCAGATATGCTAGGGATTAATCCACGTCTTTTTGCTAATATCAGCAAACCCCCTGTTCCAATAGTAGTAATGCCTAAAGCTTGACCGCAACGCCGTGCTGCCCGATCGTCAACAATCGCAGCACAGTCTGAATTTTTTAGTGCCAAACTTAATACTTGTGATTCTCCTTTTCCCAAATCCCAAGCTGCTACTTCAGGCGCAATAGTATTAACTTCTACTGTTTGTACCCAAGAAATATTGGGTAATTGTGTTGATGCGGCATCATCTTTTGTTGTGACTTCTTCAAAAACACCCAATGGAACTAAAATTTCTGTGAATAATTGTGGAATTAATTGTGCTTGTTGACTTTTCAACATCACAATCAAAGGTGAAGAGTTAATAATTACACGATTAATCGACATTTGTTAGTTCCTCGGCTAACTCTTGGGCAGTATATTGCATAAAATCTACTTGGTAGCGTGATAATGCATTAATAAATTCAGCACGAGTTAGCCCAGCAATTTCTGCTGCTTTAGCTTGTGATACTTCACCTAATTCATACCATTTGACTGCTGCTGCAATTCGCATTTCTTGGATAAATTCTGACGGATTTTTACGAAGTGCTGAAAATACTGTTTCTGGCAATTGAATCGGTACTGTTCGCATAAATTTTTCCTCAGTTTCTAAGAATGATAAATCATTGAAGCTCGTGTTGTGCAGGTAGGGTTCACTCAGTGAGGCAAAACAACTGCTGGGGAGGCTTCTAACACTACTGGCAAACATTCTGATGATTTTATAAGCAGCACGGATACAGCAAATTCTTATGACGGCAGCATACCTGCAATGCCGCTACGAGTGTCCTGCTTCAGAAAATCCACTGTCCGCTACAAAGCGCGATCGCTAGAGTGAAGGAAACAGTGCATTCCTGGTGGTGCGATAATCCAACGGGCTTGTTCATCAACAGAGAAACGAAGTGGGGCTAAGGGCAAGAATGTGGTGAATGCGCTTTGTGAGTACATAGTTCAACTGGGCAAGGAAACAAAAGCGCAGCGATCGCGCTCCGAACAAGGGGTCGTTAAGAAGCCTTCACTCTTTGGCGGTGGATGTCCACGCCCCTGATGCGGCGGTTTCTGATGAAGGAGTAACAAGAGCGATCGCTCACAAGAAAGGTTGCTACTTCGAGTATTGGGATGATGAGCCTACCAGAAGCAGTTAATTGCGAGGACAACCCAAGTCGGTACTCTCTTTGAGTGGTTGCCTCAGCTCCCAGCGCAACGCTCGCTCCGAACAACAGTGCCAACTTCACCCCTGTTTGGGCAATCACCCAAAAAGCGTTTTAAGCGACACCCCAACAGGCGATCGCATCGACAACAATCCCGACAGGGTGCATCGCAAGTTTCTTATTCACTTGCTCCCCGATTGGATATTTTTTGATTTGGAAGTTCCTTATGGTGCAGGGCAGCTAGGGGGGTTTGCTCGCAGACGTGGGGAAACTGTGCTGGTGGGGTCGTAGGCTGTGAGGACTACTTCACCTTTTTTGTTAAATACCCATCCTTGGGCAGGCACAACCCGATTTGGGGTTTGAGATTTTGGATTTTGGATTGAAGTTGCATTCGACTCAGTTCTGTTTCCTCGTTTTTTTGGCGGGCTAACGTTTGGGGTAGGTTCAATCCAACGGGTTCTCACCACTTCATTGCTAAGTGCTTCATTGGGACTGGGAGGCAAACCGCCGCGTCCAGTGATGATGAAGCTACTGCCTACACCCTCTTGACAGGGGTTTTGGGCAATCCGATCTGCGGGATCGCTGACATTTTCTGGCAATTCAATTAACCTGCGGCTGGGGTCAACTTCTGGGGTGTTGATTTGCACTGTACCACTGAATTGAGGGCCAAGTGCAGATGTGGCTGTGATATCGCTCTTTGGTGTGAGTCGCTCGCGGAACTTAGTACCAAAGATGCTTTGGGCCGTAATGAATACTCTTCCCCCAAAGCTTTCTTCTGCATTGGCACTAATGTCGCTATTTTCTAAGGCTACTAGATTGCCAGTTTTAATGTTAATATTGCCACCCGTAGCTGTACCTGTGGCGTCAGTGGTAATGTTGCTGTTGCGACGCAAGATTAAGTCACGCGAGTTCAGAGTGATGTTGCCTTGTCCCCCTCTGGTGTCGGCGTTGATAGATGCCTGGTTGTCCAGATGGATATCCTTAGTGGTTGTAACTTTTATATTGCCTGCTGCACCATTCCCTATACTACTAGCAGAGAGTACACCACCATTAGTGAGAGAAAGTGATCGGGCAGCGATCTCGATATCGCCCCCATTGCCCACGGCTCTCTTCTCCACTCTGCTGAAGACACCACTGTTGTATCCATACCTTCCTTCGCCATCAAAAGAGACGCTATCGGTGGCATTAATTCTCACACTACCTGCATTTCCTTTGCCAAAAGTGCTGGCAAAAAGGAGAGCACCATTGGTAGCCGATAGTGATCGACTAGTAATGTCGATGTTGCCGCCATTGCCCACACCTCTAGTGCCCACTGTACTGAATGCAGAACCTCCATCAAAGGATACTGTATCGTGGGTAACAATTTTAATATTGCCTGCATCTCCCTGTCCAACAGTAAGGGTTTGTAGTTCAGCCCCATTGGTGACGAAGAGGGAGCTAGTCGCGATCTCAATGTCGCCGCCATTACCCACGGCTCCAGCCTCTACAGTAGTAGATGTAGCACTAGGGAATCCTTTACTACTCACGCCATCAAAGGATACCTTATCGCGAGCAGTAATCGTCACACCGCCTGCGTTTCCCCGACCACGAGTAAAGGCATTTACTTGCGCCCCATCAGTTACAGAAATCGACCGAGCATTGATGCTGACATTGCCTGCATTTCCCACAGCTGTATTTTCTGCGGTGCTGAATATACTACTAGTATTTCCTTCGCTATCTTCTCCATCAAAGGAAACCAGATCGCGAGCCACAATCGTCACATTGCCCGCATTCCCCTTGGCACGTGTGAGGACTTGTACTTGAGCACCGTTGGTAACAAAGAGCGAACCCGTGGTGATGTTGATATCACCACCTTTACCCTCTGCTCTTTCTCCCACTGTGCTTATTTCTCCTAATGTGCTAAAGGCACCACTGGATATATCACCCCTGACCCCATCAAATAAAACTGTATCACGGGCGACAATATTTATATTGCCTCCATTCCCCTTTCCGGTATTAATGCCAGCACCCAGGTTAGCACCGTTGGTGAGAAATAGAGAACCCGTGTTGATGTTAATGTCGCCACCATTACCCACAGCATTAAATTGCAAATTGCTAAAAATACCACTTAAAAAACCGTTAAATGATACAGTATCGCGAGCCGTAATTACCACGTCGCCAGCATCACCCTTTCCAAAGTTACTGACATCCAGTTCAGCATCATCTGCAACAAGCAACGACCCTGCCTTGATGTTGATGTTGCCCCCACGCCCCTCTGCTCCAGAACCCAATGTGCTGAAGATGCCACTCTTCGTGTTGTTTGCACCCTTGCCAGAAATTGTGACCCCATCGCGTACATTGATGTTCACATTGCCACCAATGCCCTGCCCACCAGCAAGTGTGTCGGAGGCTGAGTGCACAATCACACCCAATTGTCCACCATTGGTCAAAGATAACGACCCAGCGTTGATGTTGACGCTGCCTGCATTACCTACGGCTCCAGCCTCTACACTGGCTCCAGCAGAGCTAGGGAATCCGTTACTACCCACGCCATCAAAGGATACCCTATCGCGAGCAGCAATCGTCACACTGCCTGCGTCTCCCCGACTACGAGTCAAGGCATTTACTTGCGCTCCATCAGTTACAGAAACCGAGTCAGCATTGATGCTAACGTTGCCTCCGTTGCCTTCAGATGGTTTGAGCACATTGCTGTAGATACCGGTGTCATCGCCTGTGAGCAAGACGGAGCCATCAGCTTGCACGTTGATATTGCCCGCATTACCTTTTCCAAAGGTATTGGCCCTTAGTAGAGCATCATCAGTTACAGAAAGCGAGTCTGCCTTGATATTAATGTTGCCACCATTCCCCGTGGCATTAGGATTGACGTTGTTTTCAATTCTGCTGGCTTGCTCAACTCTGATCGCTCCTGTGGCATTAAGCGTAATATCTCCTGCCTGAGCCTCTGGTGATCCCGACTCTGACGCTATCCCCGCCTCTGACGCTATCCCCGCCTCTGACGCTATCCCCGCCCGTAGCTTACTTCCTCCATAAACGCCTCCCAAGATTTGCAAGTTCCGAGCATTGACGGCAATACTCCCGCCTCCTCCACTAGCGACATCAAGCCAAGCGAAATTGCTCAGCAAGACATCCCCTCGCTCAACGGTATCAGGAAAACGTAGTGACGTCAGCCTAAATGCTCCATCAGACTGCTGTCTCTCTATATCTACCATTCCCGCATCAGCGAGTCCACCTAATTCGATACGACCCCCAGAGCCTCCAAAAAGCCAGACTCCCCACCTTCCACACTGACATTGCCACCCACAAGCGCTAAAGTTTGCCCATTCTGCACCTGAAGAATAGATTGCTGTACCTGAATATCTCCCGCCGTCTCTCTAAATCGCAATCCAATGGGAATATTCACCGTCAGCAATGGCGGTGCTTGCGCCTTCGTGGCGCTAAACTCAAAACCATTGTTAAAAATTAGACTATTCGCCGTACTTCCTAAAAATGAACCACCCACATCCAGACGGGCATTTGGCCCAAAGACAATGCCGTTAGGATTAATGAAAAATAGGTTAGCATCGCCCAAGACACCGAGTGTCCCCAAAATGTTAGAGGGATTACCCCCTGTCACTCTACTTAAAATGTTCTCAATCCCAGCCGGATTAGAAAAATAGGCTCCCCTGCCTTCACGCACATTAAATTCCTGAAAACTGTGGAATAAATTTGAGCCGCGAGTCGCACCCCCCCAGATGCGATCGCTCGGCACACCCTTAATCTCAACATTGGGAGTTACTACGGAACTTTCAGCACCTAGACTGTGATCAGGAGTAATTTGCGCTCTGGCGGTGTTGAGCCAGGCAAGACTCCCTAAAATAGCCAAAGGTAAGGTGACGAAACACAGCGATCGCCAATTTTGCTTCATATCAACTTCTCTCCCCTTGGACAAAACCGTGACATAGCGGACTCGCCTTGTTAAATTCTTCGTCAAAACTAATTATTTTTCGCGGTGGCGTTTGGCTTGAGAGCGGGTTCCCACTCGAATAAAACCTATGTTTTTTGCAACAAACCCCGCTCTCAATGCACAGCTATTGCAGCGATGTACCGCAAAGTGAGAACCTCCCTAAAAGGGACTGTAATTCACGCTCACATCTGGGAAAATAAATCTCAAAACCTTACCCAGTCTGGGCTGATATCTAATTTTTGGAGAGGTTCAGTAGATATTGATAAGCGAATTTCTTAAAAAGTCTTATTCACAAATAGCAATCATGCCTGTTGGGAATAATCTTAACTACGTTATTTATTTTGGAAATTAAATATGAAGAACTTGTGAGGAGCTATACAATAAATTAAATTAAGTTAACTAAGGTATTGATTGATACTATAGTAAATCTTAAGGAGGGGAACCAGTGCGGTGGATGAATCTGTCAGAACTGGGATATCGATCTGGTATCCAGGCGCTATTTCTGTAGTGTGAGTAACAATCAAGTACTTGTAATCACCCATACTGATGAGCCGTTAAGACTGAGAAACTTATAGGGCAAGGCTTTTAGAAGTTATCTGTTTTCTAGTCCTATAATCGTTTATGAACGTTTAATTGCCCCAAATCGAGCCAAAAATGGGACAGTCTCAATCACGAGCCATTTCAGACTTTTGAGAGGGGATTGACCTAGCAACATCAATGGGACAGTTTATGCCGATTCCTCACTAACGACCAAAATTTTTCTCTTACTAACCTAAGCCATGTTTGGTTCGCAGACCGTAATTAATGCAGGTTTTTTACATTCTTCACAAGTTTCTCAAATTATTTCTCTATACCTAAGTGTAGGATGAGGATCTTTTTAAAAACTCACCTAGCTTAAGTATTGGAGGTTTATATGTTTAAAAAGATTCTAATTGCATTGGCTCGCTCTGAGATGGGCAAACAAGTTTTTGAACAAGGGTTTGCTTTGACGAAGATGACTGAAGCTAACTTAATGCCGCTGCACGTTTGATCTGATGAAGAAAAGGGAGTATTCAGGAATGTGAGAGCAAGTCTGAGAGTTTCACCAACAGGAGTGAGGCAGATGGAAAAATCAAGGTGTGGAGATGTTGCAATCGTTCTGCACTCAAGCAAACACAGCCAATGTGAACGCTGCTGAATGAGAATATAAATTACCTCCTGAGAAACTCTTTGCTGTAGCAGTAAAGGTTGAAGACACCAAAAACAGTAAAAATTTAGGTACTATAGGGATTCTCAGAGGTGAAAAAACCTCCTAGAGTCAATATCAACTCTAGAATCAAATTATATTGAGATCCCTGACCTGGGCTGGTCTTGTTAGATAATCTCCTGAACGGGATAGTGGCAATACCACTTCACCAATGTAGTAACCATAAAAGCCCAGAACCACGCTCTTAAGCAGGCTTAAAAGCACTATTGTGGTTTTAGCTAGAGCGGGTACTTCCCATGATACAAGTTTCTCTACATCAGTAACGGGTGGCGATCGCCGCTAGTTGGAGGCTCTTAACTTGCACATTTTAGAACCGTTATACAGCAAGGCTTTAAGAAATATTATAAAAATGTGCTTGTTTCATATTTTGCGGGAGCGTTAATCGCGCCCGTGCGTGGTCGGCTTATATCTTGCACCTCACCGTACAAACCCAGACAACATAAAAAGATGTGCGATAAAGCTACCTGATTTTTATTGATTTTTATCTTTAAATCAAGGGTTGTAGTTTAATACCGGGTAATTAAATTACATCAAGTTTTATTGGTGCAAGATTTGAGTTACGCGATCGCTTTAAGCTTGCGGGCGGGTAGCAGCCGCACAGCCACTGAGCCATTATTCCAACAAAGGTAGATAATATTACTCTCATGATTTCAGATGAAATAATGCTTAGGATTCCCTTGGTAGAAATGGCTTTAATTCCAACATTCTATACCGTTTAAAAACATCAAATTTCCCTAACCTATGCCACTGCTTGAATTACAATACATTAAAATGCAGCTTTTGATTTGCAGTGCTATTTTGCTTTGTGCTACTTCATTCCCAGCTGTGGTCAAGCTGGCAATAGTACCTATATCCGATCAAGTATTAGATGTAATTATTAATATAATTTCTAGCTACTTGGGCAGTGTGGCAGTTCGTCTAAATAAAAATGAGAATCTTTTGGTCAATAAAGCCCTTATCAAAGTAGTTGGTCATGCAATAGGTACGGAGATTTTCTTCGTTGTTCAGTCTCAGGAATTCCCAAACCAGGAAAAAGTACTGCGAAAATTAGTCGAGACTGCTATTAACCATTGGCAGGACATTGCAGAACTTAGGTCACAGATAAACAATGAACTTTGTAAAAAGATCTCAGAAAAAGAACTACTAGCTATATTTTCCAGTGATATTAGAGAATTGACCCAATTTAAAGTACTTACTCCATCTGCTTGGACAGCTGTTCTTAACAAGTTAAGTGACAAAAAAGGTATTGCTCATCTACCCTCAAATGTGGTGGAGGCTGTTTCAGAAAAACTCTACAATAATTTTCCTAAAGCTTTGCAAAAAGTACTTAAAGATGATTTGGAAAGTGGGGGGAAAGCCTTTGCTGGTATCCTTTTATCCCTGTTAAGTGAAATCAAAGCAGAGATTACTGCCCGGCAAGAGGAAATCCTCAAGCGCTTGGAGGTGCTGCAAATTCCCCAAGCAGGTGAAGTTCTGGGAAAAATCATTGAGGGATTGGAAAGCTTTATCCAGTTAAAAGTAGGAACCCTCTCAGCCGAAATAGCCTTTAAGCAACTTGCTAGGCAAATGGGCAACCTTTTAGATGAAGTGGGTGATGTTAATAATGTAAACACTGAGGAGATAGTGGTAGATATCCCAAGAAGGAGTGAAATAGTTCGTCATCTTGCTCCCCAAAGTGCGGAAAAAAAACCAAAAATCCCATTTTCATTCAGTCAGCGCCTTCTTCGCGTAGTATTGCCTGCTAGTTGCACTGTCACAATCTTTTTAGTGGTCTTGCGATTTCTGGGCATACTACAGCCAATGGAATTGAAGGCTTTTGATTGGCTAATGCGGTGGCGACCAGATGAAGGCCAGGATGAACGTCTATTAGTTGTAGCAATTACAGAAGAAGATATTCAAGCTCAAGATCCCCAAGAAAGTCGTTGGTCAATCTCAGACCGCAAACTTAATCAACTCTTAGCAAAACTAGATAAGTATAAACCGCGAGCTATTGGTTTAGATTTATATCGCGAAAGTACTCTAATTCCGGAATTAGAGACTCGGCTAAAACAGCACAGTAATATTTTTGGTGTGTGCAAAGTTTCCGATCCTCAGATCGATAAGCCATCTATTCCTGCTCCACCCGAAATCCCAAAACTGCGACAGGGCTTTAGTGACGTTTTAGCCGATGGGGATGGGGTCGTCCGTCGTCATCTTTTAGAGATGGAACTATCAAATCCCGATCCTAAGTGTTCTGCAAACTATGCATTCAGCCTTCAACTTGCAAGCCATTACCTGCAATCTCAATTAGGCTTGACAAACGGTCAGTTGAAGATTGGCGATTTTGTTTTTCAGCCAATCGAAGCTTTCACAGCAGGCTACCAAGGTGTAGATGCAAGAGGATACCAAGTGCTACTCAACTACCGCACTCACGAGGGTTCCTCAGAAAAATTTGTCTCCCAGGTCAAGCTTGGAGAAGTTCTCAATAGTAATATTCTGGATACAGTAGAAAACTGATCACACAGAATAGTCATTGTCGGTGTTACTACTGAAGCCAGTGGGGATTATTGGTCTACTCCTTATGATGAGCAGATACCAGGCGTGGTGCTTCAGGCACAAATGGTAAGCCAAATCATCAGTGCTGTCAAAGGTGAACGCCCACTGTTGTGGGTCTGGCCACAATGGGGGGAATGGTTGTGGATCGGGGCATGGTCTCTAGTAGGAGGTGTCCTTGTTCTACGCTTGCGTCGGTTTGGGAGTTTAGCTTTAGCTGAAGGCTTTGCCTTTATAAGTTTGGGAGGAATCTGCTTTGTATTTTTGCTCTATGGGGGTTGGCTTCCCCTGGTTCCACCAGTACTAGCTTTAGTCACTACTGGCTTAACTGTATTAATTCATACAAATAATCGTTCACCGTGAGAATAACTTTCTTTTGATTTCTTTACTATGACTCGAATTAAGATAAACCTTTGGCACAAGACATTTGTTTACATGCTGGCTTCGGTGTTTATTAGTTCTACTATCACTATTCCACTGACGTGGGCACAGGCTAGAGCGTCAACTGAAACTATCGCTCAGGCTAACAATACAGATAACATATTTTACAGGATACGACGATTTATCTTCCCACAAACATCTCGCGCCCGAGGAGCGCCCACAGGACGGCGTAAAGGAGCAGCATCCCGTAAGGGCTGCCCAGAAGCCGCATTGGATCTTACGGCTTTAGTACCTGAGAAAAGTTGGGGGCCAACGTTTGCCGAACGACCTACCTTCTGGTTTCATGTTCCGGCGCTATCTGAAGAAACTCGCTACGGCGAGTTTGTCTTACAAGACGAGCAAAATGATCGTCAGCTCTACCGAACTCGTTTAACCCTACCTGCCACCTCCGGTATCATTAGTGTCAATCTTCCATCAAATCAGCAATACAATCTAGAGATTGATAAGAGGTATCGTTGGTACTTCCGCATTTATTGCGATCCAAAAAACCCATCCACGTATGTTTTTGTGGATGGAACGATTGATAGGGTTGCACAAAATGTTTCTGATGCCAACACAATTTGGTACGACATTTTAACCAATTTGGCTAACCGTCTTCGCGATCGCCCCCAGGATACCCAGCTTAGGGAAGACTGGGCCAAACTACTGGCAGATGTTGGTTTAGAAAGATTAGCGAAAGCACCTTTGTTACCTTGTTGTACTGCACAAAATTAATACCAATACGACACAGATCCCCGACAACTCTTGCGAAGTCGGGGATCTTGTTTTTTAGAGCCAGTTTCCTACTAAAGTATAAGGAGCCCAGAAATAGGGTCGCTTTTCCTTATCCAACACAGATAGTTGAGCGCTTTGTAGGGCTTCAGCTTTAGTAATATTGGGCTTTTCTAACTCTTGGTAAAATGTCTTCATGAAGGAGGCGGTCAGTTGATCGTCCACCTGCCACAGCGTAGCTAGAGTACTGCGGGCACCAGTCTTGACAGCTACCCCAGCCAATCCCAACACAGCTCGATTATCCCCAGCAGCAGTTTCACAAGCACTGAGTACTAATAGCTCAATCGGAGTAGAATCAATTGGGTCACTAGTTCGGAGTAAGTTCTCCAAACCGCTGACTCGCAGAAGTTTGTCAGACAGGACAATAAAGGTTTCCTCTGGATTGGAACTGAACTGACCGTGAGTTGCCATATGAACAACCGTGAATTTAGTCCTGTCGATCCGGTTTTTGAGCTTGATTTCGGTAAAGTCTTGATTTAAGAGTTGCTCGGTATCGGGCACCACAGACCGGACTTCCTGCAATTCCAATTTCACGTTTTCCAGTCGGTTAAATTCTTGACCTTCGAGGTTGATTTTTTCGCTCACTCCACCAGTTAAGGCATTTAAGCTTACCTGTACTACAGGTCGAGGAGCCAACAGTTGCAGACCTGGGGTGAGAGCGATCGCATATTTTTGTACCAGATACTTTTGACCATCGTAAAGCACTGCCATCGGGATATTGCGTAGGGGATTATCCAGGACAAACACTAAGGTTTTGATTTGACTGGCAGCTAGCTTAGTCTCAGCAGGTTGAATCAACCAGCTATATACTTGCTGAGACAATTCTCTCACCTCAAAAGTTCGCGTGATATCCGATAGATATTGTTGCAGTTGTGTGAGTACTTCCTGTGCCTTCTGCCGAGGTATATTCGTTGTGTAAGGCTCCAGTGCTTCTTGCCCAGGAAATTTTGCAATCACCTCTAGACGGTCTTTTAAGAGAATTGCATAAAATACTGCTGCTTTTGGACTGGCTTGGTCTACCACTCGGTCAATTTGTTCTGGCTTGGCATCTGCACAGGCATCACGGAAGAAGTTATCGAGTTCAGCTAGCTGGAGGGCTTCAATCGTTTCACGAGCTTGCTTGAGGTGATCTTGACTGGAGTTTTTCTCTTTCAAGAGTAAATCGACGAACTCCCGATAAACTGGTTCTACACTATCCCGAAAGGTGAATTGAATTTCTGGATTGATGGCAACCAAGTCCCCGCGCAGTGACTGGAGAGATTGAAAGGCTGTGAGGTAGGCGGCTACTGCTCCCTGTTGGTTTCCCTGGATTTGCTCAAGGCGTCCTAGCTGCCACTGCCAGCGATAGGCAATGTCTGGCGCATCAAAAGCCGATATCACCTGCAAGGCTTGTTTGGTCAACTCTTGGGCTTTTGGCAATTGTCCCATCTGTTGGTACAAGCCTCCCAAATAACCAAGAGCGTAGGCTTCTGTGCGTTTATCTTCTAGAGAACGAGCCTGGTTAAGAGCAGTCCCTAAAATTTGACCTATATCTTCCCTAGAGGGAATCTGTGAGGGTTGAAGTGTATTGCTCTTAGCTATCTGTGTTGGTTCGCACTGTTCAAGAATCGGGGATGAAAGTTCTGACGGCTTTTGACTCAATGCTGATTGAAGACACATCAGACTTTGAGCCAAATTGATGCGGGCAAAAACTGCTGTGCGACTGGCAGGTAAGCGATCGAGGTGGGACTGAATTTTATGCAGCACAACAGGTACTTCAGACCACAGCTGAGTTTGTACCAAAAGGTTAAGCAAATTTATCTGTGCTTGTATGCTTGTGGTTGGTGAGCCTAATAACTCAGCTTGCCGATAGCAGTTTGCTGCTTGTTGATAGAATTCAACTGTACTGCCATTGCTTTTGGCAGGTCTACATTCGCCGGATTGGCTTAAAGTCAGTGTTTGCTGTCTTGCTTTTTCCTGCTGGCTGCTTCTCTTACCTTGGGCTAAAGCGGTGTTGCCTAAACTGAGGTCAACAGCAGCAATGTCTTGGGTGTCACCCAATTTTTGAGCGAGTTGCAAACTCTCTGCTAAGACAACTTGTGACTGTTTGTTGTTGCCCATGACTCGCAAGACGTTACCAAGGCTACGCAAGCCATCCAACTTCGACAAGGAATCTGGTTGTTTTTGCAGGGTTTGAAGGGCGTCATTTGATAACTGACATTCTTGAGTGTCAATTCCTAAAGCTTGGAGGAGAGTTTTGCAAGCTCTAGGATACAGTCCCAAAGCTTGCATTGCTTGAGCTTGGTTAATTTGACTTTGGGTGACTCCAGAGCGATCGCCAATTTGAGCATAGGTGTTAGCCATCTGGTGCCAAGTATCGAGAGCCTCTTGCGCTTGTCCCAGTCCCAGTTGCAGTTGCCCTTGGATGTCCAAGGCTGAGGCAAGGATGCGCGATCGCTCTGGTGTATTTTTCTGATTTTTGAGCAGATTCAGGCTGTTAGTAATTGCTTGCTTGGCTTGCTGCCAATTTCCGAGTTGTTGATAGGTTAGCGAGAGATTGCCGAGGGCGATCGCTCCATTGAGTTTATCTCCTTGAGCGGCAAACGCATCTGCTGCTTGCTGCAAAACCCTTCCCGCCTCTTCAAACTTGCCAGCATCGTAGAGTGCTTTGCCCTGTTGTATCAGTTGAGAGGCATCCTGCTGCCGTTGGACGATCGGGGTTGACGCCGGAACCTGAGCAACAACAATTGGCACTGCCATTGAGAAGCAAAATAACAGAGTAAGGAAGACAAGCGAATGATACCTGTACAGTTTTTTAACAAGATGCTGTAATCTGCGACCCAAGAGTGGGTTTTTCCTAATCATGTTTTTTCCCTCCTGTCAAGAGCAATGTTCAGCATCTTTAGGAGCTATTAGTCTGCTAACCCGGGAGCATCCCAAATGTTTAAATTGACTGTCATGCTGAAATATTTAAATTGACTGTCATGCTGAATGGAGCGATAGCGAAATGAAGCATCTCAAGTCGTGAACTAGGCTTGAGATTCTACTCTGCCTTGAGCCGCTGCGCGTCTACGCTCCACTTCGTTACGCACCCTGCGGGAAGCCGCAGAAGTGTCTACAGAATGACAAGCAAAGACAATTTGGTATGAGGAGAGTTTTTCTAACATTCTCCCCATCTCCCCATCAAAATGGTGCAGGGCAGCTAGCGGGGTTTGCCCCCAGGCGTGGGGAAGCTGTGCTGGTGGGGTCGTAGGCTGTGAGAACTACCTCACCTTTGTTGTTAAACACCCATCCTTGGGCAGGCACAACTTGATTTGGGGTTTGAGATTTTGGATTTTGGATTGAGGTTGCATTCGACTCGGTTCTGTTTCCTCGTTTTTTTGGCGGGCTAACATTTGAGGTAGGTTCAATCCAACGGGTTCTCATCACTTCATTGCTAAGTGCTTCATTGGGACTGGGAGGCAAACCGCCGCGTCCAGTGATGACGAAGCTACTGCCTACACCCTCTTGACAGGGGTTTTGGGCTACTAATGCATTGGGGTCAATAACTGTTTGCGGTAATTCTACTAATCCTTGAGTGGGGTCTACATTCGGTTGATTGATGGTAATTTGTCCTTGCACGCCAAGTTGTGAACTAGCTGTGATGTCGTTTGTAGTATCTGTTGGTTTTGGATGGGCTTGAATACCAAAGATACCCTGGGTGCGGATGTTAACGTTACCACCTTTGCCACTGTAGGCATTTGCCGTGATGTCGCTGTTAGAGTTGGGCACTGCAACGATAAATTGAGAGTTGATATTGATGTTACCGCCATTACCACTTTTTTCCTCTGTACCTGCATTGGTGGAGATTTGACCACCACGACGGAGTAAGAGTAAATCACTGTTAAGGTTAATGTTACCACCATTACCGGATGCGGTTTCAGCATTGAGTTTTCCTTGGTTGTCCAAACGGATAGAACCAGCGTTTACATCTAAGTTACCTGCATTAACCGACCCTAAACTACCCACACTTGCTTGCGCCCCATCCCGAACAATCAACTGTCCAGTTTCAATTCTCAAGTTTCCAGCAGTACCAGTACCTTGAGTCAGAGTATATAAGCTACTGGGAAACTGTCCATTAATAATTAAGTAATATTGAGTACCAGATTCCCGCACTGGCGATGTTCCCAGCAACTCCACAGACTCTGTTGCATTAACGACTAAATTCCCTGCGGCGCCTTCATCAAAAGTTGATGCGGATATCGCTCCCCCATCTCGAATAATTAAGTCTCCTGTTGAAATAGTCAATTTTCCAGCATTGCCAGAACTGAAGGTGTCAGTATATATGGTACTGGGGAAACCATTGGCATCGGTTCCACTTAGTTCTACAGAGTCAGAGGCAGTTACAGTCAAAATTCCTCCTTGACCCTCACTAGAAGTACTAGCTGATACTTGCGCTCCATCCTTGACCTGCAAGCGTTGAGTTTCAATGGTCACGGTGCCCCCATTTCCTGTTGCCCCACTTTCGACATTGCTAAAGATGGCACTTGTGGTGTTATTGGCACTTACCCCAGCAATCGTAACAGCATCGCTGACATTGATGTTGACATTTCCAGCATTGCCGTTTCCACCTGTGGGTTCCTCCTCCGAAGAACCACGCACAAAGGTATTGAGTTGACCGCCATTGGTCAATAAAAGTGACCCGGCGCTGATATTGATGTCTCCTCCCTTACCAACGGCTCCTGCTTCTACCGTGGTAAAGGCTGCACTCGGATTTCCGTTGCTGTCATCTCCATCAAAGGAGATAGCATCAGTAGCGTTAATTGTTATACTGCCTGCATCTCCCAGTCCAGAAGTGCCGCTATCCAGTTGAGATCCATTGGTTAAAGTCAGATTTTCAGTACTTATGCCTATGCTGCCTGCATTTTCCTTGCCATAAGTTGAGGCTGATAATCGTGCGCTATTATCAAGGATTAAATTTCCAGAGGAGATGTTAATATTGCCTCCTTTATTACCCGTCGCTTCACTTTCGTCAATATCGGTGAAGACAAAGCTGTTATCAAAGGAGACATTATCTATGGAATTAATTGTTATGCTACCTGCATCCCCCCACCCAGAAGTGCTGGTAGAAAGTTGAGCACCATCTCGTAATGAGAAGGAACCAGAATCGATGATAATATTACCCCCATTACCAACTGTCCCAGTTTCCACATCACTGAAAATCGCGCTGGAAAAACCGTTTTTCTGTCCAGCAATATCAACAGTACCAGTAACTTTGACATTAACATTACCGGCATCTCCCCATCCTGCTTTTTGGGTATCAGATGCTTCGCGAATAGAAGTTAGCAGTTGAGCGCCATCAGTTAGTGACAAAGAAGCAGCATTGATATCAATATTGCCACCCTTACCCACACCTCCGGCTCGCACTGTGCTGAAAATGTCACCACCTGCAAGGGAAACGGCATCTTTTGCACGTACTATCACATTCCCTGCATTCCCTCGTCCAGATGTTGAGGTATTAAGTTCAGCGCCATCTCGTAATGAGAAAGAACCAGAATCAATGGCAATGTTACCCCCATTACCAACTGTCCCAGTTTCCACATCACTGAAAATCGCGCTGGGAAAATCGTTTTTCTGCCCAGCAATATCAACTTCCCCAGTCACGTTAATATTGACATTACCAGCATCGCCCTGTCCTGCTTTTTGGGTATCAGATGCTTCTCGAATAGAAGTTAGCAGTTGAGCACCATCAGTTAGTGACAAGGAAGCAGCATTAATATCGATATTGCCACCCTGACCCACACCTCCGGCTCGCACTGTGCTGAAGATATAAGCGTTACCTGCAAGGGAAACGGCATCTTTTGCACGCACTGTTACGTTCCCCGCATTTCCAGAGCCATTGGTACTTGTAAATAGTAGAGCACCGTCCCTGATGCTCAAACGCCCGGTTTCTATAGTCAAGTCCCCAGACTTTCCTGTACTGCTACTACTACCAGTGCCAGTATACAAACCACTGCTATAAAAACCTTCCCCTATTAGTTCTACAGACTCAGGGGCTTGTACAGTAAGATTACCCCCGTTACCGGAAGATACAATATAAGTCGCTACATAAGCACCATCCTTAATAATTAATTTTCCTGTAGTAATCCTTAAGTCCCCAGATGAACCACTGCCTTGAGATTCAGTAAACAAGCTGCTGGCATACCGATCATCTGTTGATTGTCCAATCAATTCTACTGACTCAGTAGCGTTGACAGTAAAATTTTTTCCTGGCTTTGAGCCTAAGGAAATGGATAAAATCGATGCACCATCACTTAGCGACAGTTGCCTCCCTTGTACTTGAATCTCGCCTCCCCCCTCACCACTGGCATCTGTTGATGCTTTTTGGGATAGTTGGATATCTCCGAAGTTCTGTACACCTGAATATCCTAAAGCAAAGCCAGAGTCCGTTTGACCAAGATTGACTAAACTTGGTGAAGCAACACTCCCCAGTTCGATCCGTCCTGACTCAGCCCTGAGATTACCGCCTTCTAGTTCTACATCACCACCCACAAGCGCCAAAGTTTTTCCTGGCTGCACTTGCAGTCCTGGATTATCAGTGTGAATAGTCGCGTCTGTATTTGAATAACTAAATTTATGACCCGACCCCTTCACGAGAATCTTTCCTTGATTCTCCCGAAATCGCAAGCCAATGGGAATATTTACAGTTAATAGTGGTGGTGCTTGCGCCTTGCTGGCGCTAAATTCAAAATTGTTGTCAAATACCAGACTATTGGCTGTACTTGCAAAAAATGAACCACCTAGATATAGACGGGCATTATGTCCAAAGACAATACCGTTAGGATTAATCAAGAATAGGTTAGCATCGCCCAAAACACCAAGCGCACCCAAAATGTTAGAGGGATTACCCCCTGTCACTCTACTGAGAATGTTCTCAATCCCAGTGGGATTGTTGAAAAAGGCTCCCCTGCCTTCATTCACATTAAATTCCTGAAAACTGTGGAACAAATTTGAGCCGCGAGTCGCACCACCATCAATGATGTCAATATTAGTAGTAATGGGAATTACCTGTGAACTTTCAGCGCCTAAGCTGTTATCAGGAGTAATTTGCGCTCTGGCGGTGTTGAGCGAGGCAAGACTCCCTAAAATAGCCAAAGGTAAGGTGATGAGAAACAGCGATCGCCAATTTTGCTTCATATCAACTTCTCTCCCTCTCTAAAAGGGACTGTAATTCACGCTCACATCTGTGAAAATAAATCTCAAAACCTGGCCCAGTCTGGACTGATATCTCATTTCTGGAGAGGTTCAGTAGATATTGATAAGCTAGTTTCTTAAAAAGTTTTATTCACGAATAGTAATCACAGCTACTCGGAATAATCTTAACTACGTTATTTATTTTGGAAATTAAATATTATGAATAACTTGTGAGGAGTTATACAATTAATAACTTAAAATTTCATTAAGTTAACCAAGGTATTGATTGATACTAATTATGCACTCTCTTTGTTAATAAATTTGCGACTAATGCATACCCTAAAACCGATGCTGTTGTTCCAGTTGTCAGGATCGCTATTGTAGCGGTTGGCAGAACGGCAGCCTTCAGGATCGTTGTACCAGGAACCACCACGCAGCAGTCGAGCTTGATGATCGTTACTCTTGTCTACCCAGGCACTACCATCAACAGGCGCTCCTTTATAGCTATCGTGCCAGCGATCGCCACACCACTCCCAGACATTGCCATGCATGTCGTATAAACCAAAGGCGTTAGGTGGAAAATTTCCTACTTCTGTTGTCTGTTCTCGATATATGCCTTCTGGTGCTAAGGCGTAAGTGTTATTCCCGTCGTAGTTGGCTAACTCAGTCGTAATCGTCTTGCCAAAATGAAATGGTGTCGTTGTTCCTGCACGAGCTGCATATTCCCATTCGGCTTCACTGGGTAGACGATATTCCCGTCTTGTGTAGCTAGATAATCTGGCACAAAATTCTAATGTATCGTTCCAGGAAACTTGTTCTACTGGTCGGTTGTCGCCTTTAAAATTTGATGGATTTGGTTTTAGCTCACGGTTAATTTTGGGTAATTCTACTACTGCTTGCCATTGTGTCTGGGTGACTGGGTATTTACCCATGAACAGGGGTTGAAGGGTTACTTCATGCTGAGGTTTTTCATAGTCATATCCTTCTGATTCTGGTGAACCCATGATAAATTCCCCACCAGGGATAGCGACCATTTCTAGGGTAATACCATTTCCTAAGTCTTCAGTAAAATATTGGGCTTGACCTTTTTCTCGCTTAACTATCCGACCACTGATATCGACAGTCACTACGTCAAACCGAAAATCCTGTAGTTCGGTCTGTTGGGTAAGTGCAGATTGAGAAGCAACCGATCTATCTTCTGTTGGCAAAGTCACAGGCTCAGGAATTAAGGTAATATGTTCAGGGCTTTTAGAAAACTGTCCTTGTCGCTGGGCAATTCTCAGGAGTGCCTGAATTACCTGCATGTCTGAACCTCTCGCAACCACATTCACTCGAATCCATAGCTGTCTGGCTAATTCCCAATTTCCTTCGACTTCGGCTTGATAAGCGTCAAGTTTCATCGTGGCAATATCATGGAGAGTGGCGTAGTCGGGCAACAAAATCAGGTGTAGCTTGGCGGCAGGTTCGGCTGTAGCATAGGGATTTTGTTGAATTTTCCGGTACTGTTGGTTGATTGTTGGAACTCTCCATTGTAAATATCGCTCCAGCCTTTCGACTGTGGCACAGTTCCCTGAACCTGTTATCCTCAATCCCTCTAACAATGCTTGAGTGAATGAGCCGTGCTGCAACTGCTCAATTTCATAAGAGGTTTGATGAGGACTGCAAGAGTAAAAGGTGACTACTCCCTGATGTTCACAGCCAATACCCTCTCCGAGCCTATTTCTTTCATCACGGCAGGCATCTAAAAACAAAACTACATTATCAGCTCCGCTGCGGCGCAGTCTTTGGGTAACAAAATCAACAGGGATTGCCGTATGTTCCACATCTCCTGGGTCGCTATCCACAAGCATGAGATAGTCTCGCTCAGCTTCACGACGACCGTGACCAGCAAAGAAAAACCAGAAATTATCTCCTGATGTCAATAGTGGTTTTTCAAAGTTTGCCCGTAGGAACCGCCGCAAGTTACCGTAGGTGGGCTGAGTAGGAATGGATGCAGGAAAAGCCGGAATTGATTGTGAGTCTTCTGTAAATAGAAACACCCTGTCAAACTGCGCTTCTTTTTCAAACCAATCGCGCATTGCAAGAGCATCTAGTTTGGCGTAGTTTAGCGGCTGAAGGTTGTTGTACTGGTTAATCCCAATTGCGATCGCCCAATTAAGTGCCATTTGTGTGCTTGCATCTAGTTTTTGTTCCCCAATTTGGAGAGCGCTTTCCCGATTGAAAATTTACATATACTTTTATAGTAATGCTGGGTCATACAGCAGTACCATTAAAAGTAAAAAAGTTACCTATTATGGCTAGACCTCAAATTGTCATTAGGCTTCCCCACTACCTTTTTGAGCATCTCAACACCTACATTGAGCAAACTGGTGCATCTAAGACTGAGGTAGTAGTTGGTGCTTTGGCACACTACCTCGGATGTGGAGAAAATTTACCGCTAAGCCAAAGGGTAGCCCAGTTGGAAGCAAGGATGGCACAACTCGAAGCGTTGATGAAAAAGTCAGTTAAATCTCAAGCTGTTTAAACAATTAATTTTATGCCAGCAGAGATTTCCACTCCCGACGCCATCTGGATTCTTACCGAAGAAGCGTTTGAAACTGAAGCTAGCCGTGAAATTACAACTACTACAGGCGCAAGAAGTAGTGGAGATACAGGAGGACTACTTGGCACTGAAACTACTGAAGAAATAGTTGTTACCAAAAAAAAGATGAATTAGTCATTACTAGACGCAGAGTTGAGGTAAGTAAACTCAAGCAGGAAATGAAGGGATTTCTGCAAGCAATGAGAGAAATGTTGGATGAAGCGGAACAGCCTAATTCAAAAATGCAGTTGGATGAGGTGGAGTTATCTGTAGAAATTAACGGTGAAGGAAAAATCAGTAGCTGCAACTGAAGACATAGATGCTCTTTCTGCTCAAAAGTTATCTGTAGAAATTAACGGTGAAGGAAAAATCAGTCTGCTTGGGATTGGTAGCGCCAAAGCTGGGGGTAAAGGTGCGATGACATTTAAATTCAAGCGCAAATAATTGGCACTTTCTTATGGGTAGGAATTGGGCGATTGTTGTCGGGATTAATCACTATGAAATCCTGCGCGAGCGCTGCTTACTCAGTAGTGTTGATTAATTACCCATCACTCCCTACCGCGCGATCGCACCAGAAGTCTGCAAACGAAAACCCTCCACAAAGGAGGGTGTTATCTTGGATGTATAATTCCAAACACTTTATCCACCAAAGTTTAACCTAAGCTTATGCACTGGTAAAGGTGCAGTGAAACTACCTTATCCGGTTACTAATAGTGTTAATATTTTGACGTAAAACTCTATTCGATTACAATTGCAACTGCGGGTTTTACTCCCGCTTTTTTCGTTCAAGGCGATCGCCCTCCTACTGACCAAGTAAAGTACTGTAAGAGCCATTTTCAGTTTGCTCGCAAACTTTTCTCAAAACGGCGAGCGCTTGAAAATTTTGTACTATCCCCCTTCCCTCATACCTCTTCTGGTGCTGCGATCACCTAAAAGTTGGTCAACTGTTTCCATTAATTCGCCTCCACATTGTTAGTGGAGACCGTGGGAGTGTGGGGGCACCACGTTCTTGCTCCTAAGTTTCCATTAATTCGCCTCCACATTGTTAGTGGAGACTTCAAGAAGGGTGTAACTTGAATCATAAAATAGCAGTAACTGCCACATTATGATTTCACAAAGACATCGTCAGATTATTTTTTCACACAGATGGGAAAGTATAAAAATTGTGGAGATGGTACATATGTTATACATGTGGGTTAAACATAGACTTAGCATGTAACTTATAACGCGCAGAGATTTGACGACACAAGTCAGGGAAGTGTCTGTATAAATCTGCTGGGTCATATCCAAGCTCAGCTGCAACCTGCCTTAAAGATAATGGTTGTTCGGATGATAATGTAGTCTGTAGAGAATCTCGTACTTTCATAGAATCAAAGGAACGGTTAGTTTTAGAATGCTGCTGGCAACTGGGTAGTTCCTTTAAAACCACTGGATTGTTAATAGTGAGATTATTTAAGTAAACATCAATTAAAGAAACCGAAAGTCGGTAGCATACACGCACAAGCAAATTGAGTTGAGGAAGTGCATGACCAGTACGCCAATCTCTAGGGACTGTGGAACTCAGACACATTAAATCAGCAAAAGCTGTATTATTTCCACCAGTCGCAGAATTAATGCACAAGTCAATAGCAGTAACCAGACTTTCTCTTTGCGGTGCTTGGATTAAGTAAGGGGTATGAGCTAATAAATTTCCAACTTGTTCTACAAGGGGTAGTGTTACGGGGGCGCTCTTTGATGGCGCATATGAATGAGGAAACCTGTTGAGGCTATACCTCCACAGTCTGTCCAGTCAGACGGTGAACTCACGGGCGTAGTGACGGGTTGATGCTGACCCACAATGAAATAGCTGCCCGGAAAAGTGTACTCGTGAGCCGAACTTGGGTAGGCTGTCCGGCGAGGCTAGTTGAGAGATAATATGGCAACTAACAGAAAGTGTTGTGCATACCAACGGTAAACTACCACCCTGTCTATTACCCCAAGTAGGACAGCAAACGAATTCAGAGGTTTTATACCTTAAGAATTACCGAGCTAGGTTATTCCGTAATACCTAGAACAAAGGTTGAAATAGGTTAAACTGGTTACTCTATTTCCGTTTGGGATACCGCTGCATAGCGGGAATGGGTCAAAGTAAAGACACTGCCGCGCGTTATCTCGTAGTCATGTGCGACCAACCCAGGAGACTTCGTTTGCGAAGTGAGCAGTCCACGTTGAAGCCTAGAAGAGTCAGAACCATCTCCCGTAGTTGTGTGAGCTGCGACACACCAAGGAGGCGGTAACACCGACCACAGGGCGAAGGATGGTAGGAAGTAAACATTCCCCAATTAGAAATGTAAGCAGAGTTCGAGGAATATCGGATGATGAAGCCTAAATCAAAAGGGGATTACAAAGCAACCTTTTGGCTGTGGAGGAAAGTTTGTTTGAGGATGCGCCGGATGCGGTTATAAGCTGCTTGTCCGGTTTGGTGGGGGCTTCGGGGAAAAGTACCATAAAGGCAACTCGCCCCGATTCTACCCAATAAGCTGCGACCAGTGGCAAACTAAACAGTTTAGTTTAGAAAGAGATCATTAAAATAGTACATAAGTACCATTAGATTCCTTAGCAACCAAAATTTCTCCATTGCTATACAAAGGCGTGGATAAAGTGATGCGAAATCTTCATCCTGATAAAAGACCCCAAGTTCATCGCGCAGCCGCATATGTAAATTACCTTTTGGAAACGCAGCTTTGGCTACACGTACCGTTTCATCAGAAGAGGAATTTTTTCACGATGTAAGCACATATACTCGCCTCTAAAAGTATTTCTTCTAGTTTATTGATAATTGAGGCAGCTAAATTAATTTTCTTTTTCGGTGTATTACACGGTAAGCTACACCATTCTCTCCAAGTAATACACGGTAAATTCGCTATTTTTATGTTAAGCAATATTTCGCCAACAGTATCAGATATGTATAATTTTAGGCAATATATCTGAAAAAGCTTTCCCTGTATGGTTTTCACCGTTTTTGATAGTTTCATACAAAATTTTCTTCGGTAAATAGGTAAATAATGTAACTAAGTTTATTAAAATTTTATGTAAAATCCACAGGGTTATAATATGAACATACTTATAATCTGCTTTAGTTTCAGCAGTATACGGAAAGTTTCCACATACTAAATAGTTAGGCTGCAAAAGTTCAGTAATTGCTTAGTTACGGCCTTTCTACATGTTTTGTTCTTGGAGACTGTTTTCTAACGACTTTAGGAGTAAATTATATGTACCAACTGGCAGGCTTTCGTGATGTTGAAGATTTGAAGTGGAAAGTTGCAAGTGATCCCAACGTCATTCGTGCACTCGCAAGTTTTGCCCACATGCTCGGTTTTGGATGGTGTGGTGGAACGAGAAGCCAAGCAGTCGGAGAAGACTTTGATGTTAGGAAAGACGGCGACCGTTACGTTTTGCAAGCTCACTACAACAGTTCAGACCCATATCATGATGGTTATTGGGCAGACAAGCGTTTGCGTATCACTCTATCGAACTTTCGGATTGGATTCGATCCGAGAAGCTTCGTTTATGGTACCCCTGTGATCAAAGATTTGGCACCAGCTGCAATTGCTAGTTATCTTGCGCGCAACGAGAGCAATACAGAGGATTCTGTTACCAAAACCTTTACATTCCAACTTTCGGAGACAGTCACACATACTACTAATTATTCCTTTACAGAAGGAATAAAGGTTTCAGTAAAATGGGGTGCTAAAATACCATTTTTTGGTGGAGGTGAGACAACTACCGAGTTTTCATTTTCTGCGACCCAAGGTTGGTCTGACTCTACGGCAACAAATTACGGACAGCAAGATACTTCTACATACACAGGCAAGCTGCCAGCACGATCGCAACGGCTAATTCGATTAATTGCTAATCGTGTATCTTCCGACATTACCTATTCAGCTGTAGCCCAAATCGGTTTCGATATCGAATTTTACGGTTTTCTTCGTTGGTCGGGAAATGCTCGTTCTGACCATCCTCAGGATAGACCATTCGTTACTTTAAGCTTTGGTAACAGTACCTACAATGGTCTAGAGGACATATGGGACAAGTGGACACACCGCGAGATTACGGGATATTGGGGCTGGGATTGGGGGTGGATGCAACAAAATTTTGGAGGATGGCTCGACAATACGATGAATTTCATTGGTGGCGGGATTGGTGCGCCAACATCGGGTAAGTTTAATGATGTCAAGGGAACATATGTCTATACGTCCGCTGACGACCCTCAACCTATCCCAAGATCTGCTATGGCAGAATCAACTCCAGGAATGACAGAACTAGTAGCCGTGGGTGCGCTAGAAGCAGCACGTATGGCGACTATTACTGCAACTCGCGAAACGTTACGAGAAGTCTCAGGACTAAACGTACACATCGCTGACGAACTTCTTCTTCATACTGACGAAATCCCTGGAGCTAGGGTGATAGGAATCGAGTGATATCCAGGTTGGCGTAATACTAGGGCGTGTTTTCAAACTATTCGTTTAGCCTCCTAACTTTTTAGATCCCCCTAAATCCACGCCACTGAGGGAGTCGGGAAACCAGCCCAACACAGTGGCTCCCCTTAAAAAGGAGACTTTAAGAAACTCGGCTCAATACCATAAAGCCTCCTGTCTCGTAACTCCATTAAAGCCTTACCAGCTTCATAAAATGCTCGTTCCACCTTTCGCTCAAGATGGCTGCGATCGCGTTGTTCCTCCTCGGTCAGTTCTTCCAGTTCAACAACTTCGACTGATACGTTCTGTGGTAGGTCGAAATCGGTGCAGTCAGTGGATAACTGATGACGGATCGCATCAGTTTGCCCTCGGATTGGAATGTCTGTCATGATTGAATTAGCAAAAAAATAACTACTGCCCCGCACCTCGTTACAGGTCGGGGTTTTTCATGAGAGCCAACAATTTGCAACTTAAAAATTCAGTGCTTACTGCGATCGCCTGCAATCCGAGAACCTTTTGGGAGCGATCACACACTACAACATTTAGTCCTCTTGGGACTTCACAAGGGCATTTCGTCAATACGCTTGACCCTAATAATTAGCTCACCCCCAAGTAATTCAACTAGCTTTTTTACGGTTTCAAAGCGGGCTTGTTCAGGGTTGCGAACTGCCTTTCTGATATTAGTGCTGTATTTTTTGGATAGCTCTTTTTCATTAAGTTCTGGGTGTTCTAGTCTGCCGTACTCAATAGCTAGCTGGTTGTATGACCAGCCTTTTTCCTGCATTAGTTTTTCTAACACATTCATGCTAAGCATATAGTTTAAAATAACTAATAATTTATTTTAATCGAGCAGCTTTAGATGAACAGCCAGAGATGTAGTTTAGCTTCCCTCGCTTTCGTAGAGGGGGGTGATCTCTAGTTATCGGTTGTCCGGCATGTATCGAAAAACGTAGATATTGTAACCTTCAGACTCGCTAGCTCTGACTACCATTAACATGGGGCCGAAAAGTTAAATTAATCCTTTCGCCAATGGCGCGTGAGGTTTTTGGTACTTGATGAACCCAGCTTTCTTGGCATCCTGGTTTCATTAAAAATAAGCTGCCATGCTCCAACCAAAAATCGGTTATGCTTCGCCCGCTCTTTAAGCGCATTTGGAATTTACGGGTCGCCCCTAGACTGATTGAGGCAATTGCAGGAGAAGTCCCCATACTTGGCTCGTTATCGTTGTGCCAACCAACCGAGTCTTTTCCGTCACGGTAGCGGTTGCAAAGTACGATGTTGAATCGATAACTAGTCTCTAGTTCAATACGCAATCGCAATTCCTGCAAAGCAGCCGTCCAAGGTAGCGGTTCTAGCAAAACTGACTTTGAGTAAAGTTAATCACACCCTTTATCACCGTACATACATTCTAGTCTGGGTACGGGCATAGTTTTGCCCATAATTTTGATAGTGTTTTGGTGCCAGTTGAGGGTCTGACAGGTTCGTTTACATAAAAGGAACTGGTGAGACCACTTCCCGTATTGATGAGGAAGGCGCTCCAAAAGAGATTTCCCCGATGTAGACGCGCTTTAGGAGGCTTTTTATAGAGTGCCACGCGGACTGGAGACTGGGTTTGAAGCGGAAAAATTATAGCGATCGCAGCGATCAAAAGCCGCGCAGATCCAATAAATGGAGAGCGAAAAATTTCGGGGGAGATGGGCATTAATCATCCCAAAGACCTTGAAACCTGACAGATGCAAGTTCGGTATAACGCACTGTGTGCTGAATGTTTTTATGTCCTAAGTAACTCTGAATTGTCCGGGTGTCAGTACCTCGATTAGCCAGATAAGAACCCGTTCCATGCCGTAGCATATGAGCATGAACTCTAAAAGGTAGACCAGCTAACTGACCAGCCCGTTCAACAATTCCACCAACAGTATCAGGAGAGCGAAAAATTTCGGGGGAGATGAGGGACACAATGCGATAAGATGACTCAATGTTGGATTCTACTGAAACAGTCATATATCAATTAAAAGTGGTGCTGTTAGGCATCAGCCCAATGATTTGGCGACGGGTCAAAGTCAGCAGCGACAGCACAATAGAAGACTTGCATTACACGATTCAACTGGCAATGGGGTGGGAGGATATTCACCTGCACCATTTCATCGTCCACGGTAAGTATTATGGGATTACCCAACCAGGTGGAACCATTTTTAGCGATGCTGCAAAGCAGCCGCTACGCGAACGCGCCTGTGAGGTAAAACTCGCGTCCCTTGGGTTGAGGGAGAAAGAAAAAAGTTTTTATACGAATATGACTTCAGTATATGCCCATTAATGGGTGCATGGCGCTATTGGTGGCGGCATCAAATCAGAGTAGAAGCGATACTTACTCCAGATCCAAACCAAACTTACCCAATCTGCACTGATGGTAAAGGAGTTTGTCCCCCAGAAAACTGTGGTGGTCCTTGGGGCTTCATGAAAGCAAGGGAAGAGTTTTTTATTTCTGACGGTTAGAGCGTTTTGCTTCAATGTTGAGGAACAAGAAATTTGACATGGATAGAGAAGAAGCAAGCTCGCTACTAGCTTGGCTATTAGTTTATCAAAACCGCTTCGACCGTCAAAAAGTTAACCAACATCTACTACAATACGCTACCGGAGACAGGGAGTCGCTGTAATTTTCCAAGGGGATAGTGTGAAATTTAAAATCCAAGTAGTTGTTGAATCAGAATCAGGAGAAACCCAATTAATTCAAGAAGTTTTACAAATTGAAAAGGGTAATCTACAACCGGACAATTTAGGACTAACGCTAGCCCAAGGCAAAGAATTATTGCTTCAGACACAACGCAGCATAGTTAATCAACAAATAGCTCTATATCAAAAACAGCAAGAATTATGCTCACATTGTGACAAGAAGTTATTGCATAAAGATAAACGGACAATCACACATAGAACACCTTTCGGCAAATTAAAACTTCAATGTCATCGATTATTTGACTGTGCTTGTACCGAACAAGCAACTCGTAGCTTTAGCCCAGTAGCAAACCTACTAAAAGAGCGCACATCACCGGAATTGCTCTACCTAGAATCGAAATTTGCATCCCTAATGTCCTATGGGCTATCTAGCAAATTATTACAAGAATTACTACCAGTAGAAGGAGAAATAAACGCTACATCTATACGGAACAATCTACACTCACTTGGTAAGCGTTTGGAATCGGAGTTACCAGAAGAGGCAGGAATATTATTTGAGGGTTGCCAGAGGGACTGGGATAGACTTCCCAGACCTGATTTACCGTTGGTAGTGGGTATGGATGGAGGATATGTTCGTTTCTATGATGACTTTGTTGGCGAATTCAAAAAGCTCCTGCATGGAGGAAGATTTAAGTAGGGCTTGCTGAATAAGTCTCTAAAACAAATCTAGAAGCCACACAGCTTGCTGTTAGGGTTGTTTCGTCGCTCAGTTTCCAAATTTACCCAGCGATCGCTTAACATAGTGCAAGGGTTTTGAGACTCTAGATGTTATAACGAAGCACTTGCTTGGTGGAAAAAGGCTTAAACCCCTTATCTGGACTACCTTACACTTTTATTCAGCAAGCCCTAAGTATAGATGTAGTAGCTTTTTATTTTTGACTCAATTGGGCGATGAAATTTGATAAAGCTTTTTTGGCTGCTTTGTAACCAGGAGCTTGTTTACCTAAATGCAATTGTGCTAATACACGCTCGCTCAGGGCTTCTAAATTAGGAGGAGAAGTGTTTGGCTGCTGCTCTAATGCAGTTAGGCGCTCACTAAGGCGTTGTTGAATTGCTAGATTATCTGCTAGACGTGTTTCTACTTGAGCCAAACGAACATAAAGAGATGATAGAACTTCTGGTATGGATTCAACAGTAGAAGTATTGCTAGACAAAGCTTTTTTCAGAGCTTGAATAATAAAGTCTGTTTGAGTAATGTTGTCCGCTTTGCACTTAGCTTGTATAGCAGCGAAAAGATTTTTATCAAGCCGAAAATTTACTTGAATCCGCTTCTTATCCTCCATCACTTTTCTCCCTAGTCTAGCTTCTGTGTATCATAAATGAGTCTAGTTATTTGATAGACAAATGTGTTAAAAGTCTTATCATTCCGTTGATAGACTTTTGCTAGATAACACCTGTGGTGGTTCAATAAAATTAAGCCAAATAAAACCAGGGTGTGGAACGTAACGATGTCACTCCAACCGGAAACAGCCTTCCCAATTCCAGAAGAGACTGTCCGTGTAGCTAAGGCTTCATTTCCGCTCTTGAAGCATATATATCAGGATGCGGGACGAGTTAGGGGTATTTTATTCTGATGAAGCGTTCGCTGATTTATTTCCTCGGCGTGGACAACCAGCTATAGCACCAGCCCGTCTAGCAAAGCGTGACCGTAATGCAGTATGCTGAGGGGTTAACTGATAGACAAGCCTAGAAGTGCTGTTCGTAGTCGAATCGATTGGAAGTATGCTTTGGGACTAGAATTAACCGACCCTGGTTTTGATTTTTCAGTTTTAAGCGAGTTCCGTTCTCGGTTAATTGATGGCTCGCACGAGAGGCAACTGCTTGATTTGATGCTTTCTTGTTTTGTTGAAAAAGGCTTGCTCAAATCTCCTAAACAACAACGTACAGACTCATCTGATATTCTCGCATCTATTCGTGTATTGAGCCGCTTGGAAAATATAGGTGAAACTCTACGTTATGCCTTGAATACAGTCTTCTGTTGTTGCACCAAATTGGCTGCAAACAATAGTTCCCAAACCAGAATGGTACGAACGTTATGGAAGAAAATTTGAAGATTCTCGACTACCTTCTAATCGAGAAGAACGTACATCAGAAGCTGTAAGAATTGGTACTGATGGAATCTATTTATTAGATGCAATTTGGTCTGATTTAGCTCCTAGTTGGTTGCGTCAAGTAGAAGCTGTAGAGATTCTCAGACTGGTTTGGATACAACAATTTTCTGTTGAAAACGATGTAGTTAAATTACGGTCAGCCGACGAGATTCCTCCACCATCCATTATAATTAACTCTCCCTATGACCCGGATGCAAGAAGAGGAAATAAACGCACCACTACATGGACTGGTTATAAAGTTCATTTGAGTGAAACTTGTGATGAGGATGCTCCTCACTTAATTACTTATGTGGAAACTACACCAACAAGTGATAGAGACCATGAAGTCATTGATGAGCTTCATGAAAATTTAACTGAAAGAGAGATTTTACCATCAGAGCATTTGGTTGATACTGGCTATATAGATGCTCAATTACTTGTCGATTCTAAACAGAAATATAACGTTGATTTAGTTGGTCCTGCTCCTGTTGATTCACTCCGGGCAATCACGTGCTCAAAAGGGTTTTGGTTTGGCTGATTTTGAAATAGATTGGTCACAACAAGTTGTCCGTTGTCCTTTGGGTAAATTGTCTAGCTCTTGGACAAATCGTTTAAATCTTTATTCTCAACCAGTTGTTGTAGCCAGGTTTAAAAAATCTGATTGTCAGAATTGTCCATCACGTCTTGATTGTACAAAAGATAAAACCGGAGTCAGAACCTTAACTTTACGTCCCAAAGAATTACATGAAGCCCTTTTTAATGCTAGAGTGCGGCAAGAAACTCCTGAATTTAAGGAGCAGTATGCTAAAAGATCTGGTGTTGAGGGTACCATATCTCAAGCAACCAGAGTTTTTGGCTTGCGTCGATGTCGAAACCCGTGGATTTGCCAAAACTAAGTTACAGCACATCATCACGGCAGCTGCGATGAACTTGGTTCGGATTTGGCAGTGGTGGACAGAAGCTAATAATTTTGGGAAGTGTATTTCTCGATTTGCGGCTTTAGCTGTATAAAATTCGACCTGAAAGAATTCGCCAACAAAGTCAGTCTATGGGCGACTGAGTTGATGGGGTTGCATTGGCTGTGGTTGTATTAGCTGGTTTAGAAGTAGGAGCCGCTTCGGTTCCCCCAACTAATATTTTTCCGTCGCTCAGTCGAATCGTACCACCAAGATTCGGAGATAGGGCTGTGCCTGTAATGACGGCATTGCCACTGACTCCTCCCTGATACAGTCCTGCTAAATCGACATTCAAATCGTTCATCGATATAGTTAGGGGATTATTTGTTGCTTGCTGTTGGGTTTGAGGAGTGGCAAAAATCGGCAGGATGCCTGAAGCCGTGACGAATTCCCGATTGTATTGCGCTTGGATGCTTGGGACAATGATGCGATCGCCATTAAACTGTACCGTTCCCGTCACATTGGTTAACGTTCGGGTAAAGCTTGCGCCTTAAAAGTAGCATTCTCAACTACCGCTTTCCCCATTACCACTGGTTGGTTTAGAGTCCCCTGTACTTGAACATTCAGTTGCCCTTGACCTTTAACCCAAGTCACCTGGTCAGTGAATAAATTCAATAGTGCCAAGCCTTCATCTTGCACATTAGCTTGCAGGCTAATGCGATCGCTCTGGGGCACAACAGCAGCAAACGGCAACGCTAAGGGAATACTACCTGTTATTTCTACTGGTTGCGTCTGTGCTATCAGTACCGTACTGCCAAAATTCAACCGTGCATCGTTGTAACTAAAGCTGAGTTGGGCTGACTCGACAGATTGATCGTTTACACTCCCCTCTACCAGCGCTACTTCCCCAATCGCTCTGGGATTTTCTAAACTGCCTGCAACAGTGACAAGTGCATTTAATCTCCCTGCCACCTCTAAGGGGGATTGTGGCGGTAGAAAAGGTTTTATGAGCGATAGTGGCAGTGCTGTAACTCGTACCTGTCCCGATAGTTCTTCCTGTTCCAGCTGTCCGGTAAAAGCGATCGCTCCCTCACCCAAGTCAACCCGCAAGGGAAGTAAAGTTAAAACACCATTGTCATAAGTTCCTTGGGCGACAACTTCATCAATTATTGTGAAGTTGCCCCATACCCAGTCCTGACCGAGAAGATTAAAGCTGACATTAAATGCTGGTTGGGTTCCTGGCTGCAAAGAGCCAGATACTTCAATATTGCCGCTGATAGTACCGTTTAAAGCCGCCAGTGGAGGCAAGGGAGACGCTTGGTGCTGTTGATGACGCTGTTGTTGTAGAAGAGCTTCAATTTCAGAGAATCGCCGCAGTTGTGTTAATAAGGAGCTTTCTGGTAAACCAACAGATACAGTTTGTAGTGTTTCTGCACCAGTTAATGTGGGTGGCGTACCACCAGCAAGATCTTGCAAGTCGAAGATACCCAGAGCTGGCAAGACGTTTTCAATTCTGGCTCGATCAAAGTTAATTTGGAATTGAAATTGGCTCGAGCCTTCACCTTGTAGATCGCCACTGAGGGAGATGCTGCTCTCGCCTTGCCGCAATTCACCTTCTCTCAACGTAAAAGCACCATCTTCATAACGAATGCGTCCTTGCAAGACATCTGCTGCAAAAGAGCCAACTCGCGGTTGAGAAATCGCTACATCCCCCACCACACTAGACTCGGTTAGGTTTTCTGCTAGATCGATAACTAGGTTGGCGGATATATCCCCAGCGATCGCGCCTAGATTGTTCAAGCGATTCTCCAAAGGAGACGCTTCGCGAACGCCTGGAATAACACTTCTCAACACCGCCACAGGGAAGTCGCGCACATTGACAACTAAGTTTTCTCCTTGGGTTCTACCAATTGCTACTGCTTGGTTACGCCGGACAAAAAATGAAATCGGGCGATTATTATCATTAAGGGTAAAGGCAATTCGGTCTTGCTTGCCATGTTTGGGTATTTAGTGTCCCGCTAATCTGCACGGGAATTTTGCCGTAGCGTGTATTGACGTTTTCTAGGGCAATCTTCTGCCCTTGGAATTGTAGCTTTCCTTGGGTGTTGGTGAAGAGTTGGGAAATGTTTGCAATTTGAGCAGTGACATTTTCCAGGCTAGCCGTCCCAAAAATAGCTGGTTGCTGCCCTTCTGGTTGTAATTGCACCTTGATATCACCATCGACTCGACCCGATTGTAGATTAATGGGCAAATTAATTAATCGGCTCAGATCGGCTGCGAGTAAATTTCGCGCTTGGATATTAAGAGTTGTCTGTTGCAATGTAGCAGGGCGCGTTTCTCCAGCGATCGTGAGTTTGCCCCCTGTTTTAGGTTGACCAGTTAGCTCAAATTTAATCCGCTGATTTTGTTCTAAGAATAGTGCAATACCGTCAACGTTAGCAATCGCGACTGCACCTTTAGGCTTGCCTGGTTCGGGATTTGGCACTAACACCACATCAGCATTCTGTACCCGGATCGTTTCCAAGTCAGTTTGAATGAAACCAGACCCTTCTTGAGTATTAATTTGGGTAGAAACCCATTGCCCATTTTTCGCCTGTGCCATGTAAACATTTGGCTGAACTAAAGTGACGTTTAGTTCTAATGTCCGGTTAAAAAGCAGTTGCTTTAGGTCGAACCCTACTTCTACTGCCTTTGCTGCTAAGCGATCTGGATCGGTGGGAGTAGCCGGGATTGACATTGAACCAAACCGCAGACTATTAAGTGAAAATCTTTCGACTTCCCCTATTTGCACAGGTCGCCCTAGTAACTGGTTGAGATTTTTCTCAACTAGCGGTACTAACCTTTGATTGATAAAGATCCAACCCCACCATACGCCTCCCACAATTGCTACGAGTAGAATTGCACCTATAGCAATACTGGTACGGCTGAATAGAAGCAGCCGTAAATGTCGATGAGAACTAGTTTCAGGTCGATCGTCTAAACTCGGAGGGCGTGTCATCTTTCATCCTCGTGCAATCGCGATCGCTGCCGATCAGACAATTTGTGGCATTGTCAAGTTACGCTCAGAGAAAAATATTAATGAGAATTGTTTAAGAATTTGATTACATTTTGTACGGCAGAATCAGGGCTCCAGCAGTATCAAATTGCGGTCATTCTCAACTAGATTTTTCTCCGACAATAACTTGACAATGCCTACTCAGCTTACCGATCGAACAGAATCGATCTAGAGGCTAATTCAATCTCGTTTGTATTTATGCGTTTTACCCAATCGACAATAGAAGGCCGTGCCAAAACTTTAATCATTCTTCAGATAGAGAAACGATTAATTCCTTTAGGAAAACAACTACAGCAATTCAATGAATAGCCTGTTTTGCTCATCCGAGTAATTTCATCCAAAATCTCCAAGCCAACGAAAAGCACGATGCAACTCAGCAGCACCGTTAGATGCATACTAGCGACCATGTGAGAGAATGATTCTTCTAGGTTGCCATTGCAGCATCTGCTCAACACACTGACGCGCTTGATCCTTGCGTCCCCAGAATGTTAGTCGCAAGTCAAGCGGAGCTTTACCATCCGGATCGCCACTGCCAGCCAGCTTTAATAGCCAACGAAAGTTCTGGCTGACTTTGTTCGGCTCGAATTTCTCGATCAGGTCAGCAAGAATGAGGGTGGCACTGTTGCGGTGAAAGAAGACCACTTCATCCATGAATCGACTACCGCGAAAAATCAACTGGTCGATTTCATTAGCCCACTGTGGAGGTGGTTCGTCTGTCAGGTCAGCATTGAAAACCACTTGAATTTTCTGTTGGGCAGCCCGTTCTCGCACGCCCGGTGATGCCCAAGCTGTCGCCTCTGGATACGCTTTAGCCCAAGTGCTAATGTGAGCATAATGAATCTTGTTGGGTGAGATGAGATGGCGGACTAAGCCGAGCGTATCAATCTCCTTTTTCAACGCTTCCGTTAATTCAACTGGTGAATGACACCACAATTCATCGTTATTCAACCGCACAACCGTCATCCGAGTCGAAAAAGGAATCGTCGTTCCATACATTGCCATTCGTACAACTGATCCATCAACAATCCAAATATTTTCATCGACGGGTTTCAGAGTATTGATTGGCTGATATAGCTCAATAGGGTCGCGTTCAATCCCATGAGATGAGCCAGTGACAAACTGACAAGTCAGCGCTTGCGCGATCGCAGTGTTGTCTGTTAGATTTTCCATAATATCTAAAAAACCTATTTGTAGTGAAAAACCTCTGCTTTTGATGTTTTTTAGCTGTAAATTTTGGGTTGAACCATGAGAGTGCCAGCGAGCCATATGAGCGGTATGGGTTTGCAAATACATTTCAGGCTTGTGTTAGACAGTACGCGAATTGCCAAACCAAGCGTCACAATCCCGTTCGATCTGCTTGGCGGCTTTTAAATTCGACCGCCATACTCCAGCAAAGACAGCTACTATAATCAAAAGCGGCACGACGAAATATGCGTCGTAAACACTCAGAAGATAGATAAAAGTTCCCAAGAATAAAGGCAAAAGATACCATAGCCAAACGAGTCTGAGCATATGAGCCTGATGAGTCAAATGATGCTTCCACTTGTCTGGAAACTGAGTGGGGGGGAACGCAGAAAGCTCCGATTTTGGAATGTACAGCTTCCACCAGATGACGGTAATATTCAGCAACAGCGCCAAGATTACCACTCCGCTCCCAATGATTGAGAGAGTGTCTTCTGGCTGCCTGTAAATATCGTAAGCAATAATAAAAGTAAAGACAGCAATGAGAGTACCTGCAACCACTGTCTCACGGATATTTCGGCGTTGAGCACACTTTACAAGCTCGGTAACTCTGTGTTCTAGTGATTTCGCTTGTCGGTTAGACATATTTACCTCCTTTTGGCATATAGGAATGAAGTATAGTGATGATTCCTAAAAGCTGCCCATTCTGAGTGACTGGGTAAGCCTGGTAACGTTGCTGGAGAAAGTATTCATCGACTAATTCCCGAAGAGTTAAATTGGGTGGCACACTAGAGGGCGATCGCGTCATTAACTCGCCTACTCGCACTCCCTCCAAACTTGTCCGCAGTACTAGCTGTTGGTAGCTGTAATCTGCGGCATTGTTTAAAAACCAGCCAATTAAGATTAACCATAAACCGTTGAGGATGAAACCGCCAAACAGTTGCACGACTCCTAGAGCAATAATTAGATAACTAAAGAATTTTCCACCCCATGAAGCAATGCGCGTAGCTTTTTTCAAGTTACCCGCGATCTTCCAAACAATGGCACGGAATAGGCGACCGCCATCTAGGTGAAAACCAGGTAGCAGATTGAAGATCGCGAGGATTAAATTGATCGAAGCGAGATATTTGCTCACTAAGTTAATAGCAACACTCCAGCCCGCACTGCTGCCTATCCAGTAAAGTAAACCAAATAATGCGGCAAGTACCACACTAGTCAGCGGTCCTACACCAGCAATTTGAAACTCATCACCCGGATTCTCAGCATCCATACGGGTACGCGATACCCCACCAAACGCAAATAGTGTAATCCCCTCTACTGGGATGCCTTTGGCTCTTGCTACGAAACAGTGGGAAAGCTCGTGCGCCCAATAGGGAAGCAAAAAACAGTAGCGTCGCTATCACTCCCATAATGATATACGTAGCTTGGGAGAGTCCTGGGTAGTTGCCTGGAAATACGCTGCCGATAAAAGTCCACAAGATTAAGAAGAAAATAATGAACCAGGATAAATCAACACGAATTTCAAAGCCGAAAATTGAACCTAACCGAAAGCTTTGCATACATAATCCTTTAACCGATTAGTTATTGAAGTATTAAAGTTTTTTATTTATGAAACATTAGATTAAAGACTTCCCCAAAAATAATATTGATGAAGTTAAATAATTTACATAAACCTCGTCCATTTTGAAAGCTGGAGTTTTATATAAGGGCTTATAATTTGCTTCTAACTTGAATTATAAGCTTTACCCTAATTACAAAAAACTACGGTTCTCAACGTAGACGTGGTTTAATTTGCTTTTTTAAAATATGAAACTACCAGCTTTGCAGAGCGAGATACTTCAAAAAAATGCAGGCGCGTGTATTTCATCCGGTCTACGTCAACAGTATACCAGTTACGCTTTCAAGCGTACTTTTATGAACTGTTATGTTTGGATTTTAAATCTAAAAAGTGGAAAACTGGTGGAGAAGTTACTAGTATGTTTTAAGCTATGATAGAGAATATATTTCGCCCGACGTACAGACACTCATACACAGCTTTTTATTCACCATATGATAAAAAAACAAACAAGCACTTTTACACCACTTTAAATTGAGTGTTAAGTAAAATTGACTCAATTTCAAAATTTTGAATGAAATAAAATTAGGAATATATCTGTGACTTGAAAAGATTGAATATAGTTATTAAGTCTGTTTTACAATGTAAATAAAAGACAAATAGCTCAATTTTGCACAGTAATTTCTTGGTCTAATTAGCAATTCTATCATTTAATACAAAAGGGGATTGTAAATGAAAATTAGGTTTTTCAGTACCTAGTATGCCAACTATTAGTTAAAAATTCAAATTTGACTATAAAATAAAGGTTGAAACGCCTAAATCCCTAAAAAAGCCTAAAATTTTAAAAATAATGCTTGCTTTTGTTGTACAGCAGTGCTTTCAGGTTTTTAGCGGATTGATTTAGCATACCAAGTACTGAAGAGCCGAAAATTATTGGCATAGGAGATACGAAGAAAGTGAAAAAGCCTTATGCTCTTGAGTTACAGATTTAAAAAACGATACTTCGCGCTCGCTGTAATTTGTCTTACGCCTGTAATTCTACCAGTGATAGCAATTACAGCGTTTAGTATTTATCTTTATAACAGTAAAAACAACATCCATCAGGCTGATGCGGCAATTGTTTTAGGAGCCGCAGCATGGGAAGATAAACCATCTCCGGTTTTTAGAGAACGAATTAATCACGCAATTAATCTCTATAAAACTGGAAATGTTCACAACATCATTTTTACAGGCGGAATTGGCAAAAATAGTGAATATGCTGAAGCAATTGTTGGTAAACAATATGCGATCGCGCATGGCGTAAAAAAGTCTGATATCCTAATCGAAGCCGAATCACTAACAACTCTCCAAAACATTAAAAATGCTTTAAAAGTGGCTTCGTCCACTCAGTTATCCAAGTTTCTCATTGTTAGCGACCCTTTACATTTAAAACGAGCAGTTTTGATGGCGCAAGACTTAGGAATGGATGCACATCCATCTGGAACACCAACTAGTCGTTATCGCAGTTTCAAAAGTAAGCTGAAATTTTTGGTGCGAGAAACTTATAGTTATTTTATCTACCTTTTGTTGAGAATTTAATTTTTTTATCCATCAAGCTTTGATTATTAGTTGATAATCAGCGATTAAAAAGTCAACAAAAGGGCTGCATAACTGACCGCACCAAGAGCAAACGCCCAAAAGCGACTTTCCCGTTCCTCCGGAAGTTCTTCCTTGAGAACATTAAGGACTACACCTCCGGCTAAAAAGGCAAAAAGAACCGCAACTGCTGCACGATGGATTTCAGTGCCACTACCAATTACCCAACCAACAATAATTGCTGCTGCCAACAGCCATCGTCCAATCCGGTCATAAATTTCCTTGTGATGTTCGCGTAAACCATTATCGTTAACAACGAAATGCAAAGCCATCGCAAAGAAGAACAAAAGTAAACTTTCAATACCCGGTTCTTCTCGGTGAAGCAACAAGTAACCGATTAAAGCATTGTAAACACCAAAAGAAGCAATATGTATCCAAAAAACACCTGAAGAAGTTATATCTCTTTGACCTGCTTTTTGATTGTTTTGACGTGACCTTTTCGCAAGTCTTTCTAAAGCATAAAAAACTGATAAACCTACAAGTGCAACCAAATAAACGTGATGTTCCAAGAATGCAATTCTAAAGTCTATATTTTGAATTGTTTCCTGTGCTTGACTCAATTCAGGCAAGATGTGAACGAAAACATAAGCAACAGATACCCCACTGCCAAAAGAAAGCCAACGACTACGCGGAATAGTTCTAAGGAAGCGTAACTTACCAGAGAAGATATGTATAATAGCTAAGAAAATAGCACACAAAGCGGAAATAAGAAGAATATTAGAGTTAGATACTGATTGCTCTGCGACTGCAAACATAATTTCTACTAGCTCATTTGAAAAGTATAAAAATTGCCTGCATATTCTTTGAAATCATAAATATAATTCACATATTTTCTGGGATAAATTTGTTGATTTTTATCTGATGTCACCAGTTGATATATATTAAAGCGCTTCTGGACAGTAGCCTAGATACTTTGATTGCACATAACCACCGAAAGGCAGTACAATTTGTACCCAACCATTTTTAGAGTTCATAATGACAATGTTTAAGCAAATTAAAAGCAAACTTTTTAATTTATATAGCGAGTCGTCTTGCTGCACCACCAATTGTTGAAGGTAGCCCCAAAATAATGGTGTAAGGTATAAAGCTTTGCTTCTTCAACACATACTAGTCCGTGATGAGTGACTGTTTCCCCTGCCCAAAGAGCGCGGATAACATCAACACATTCCTTGAGACGGGCATTGCGATCGCTCTTGCAAGGCCAATGTTCTCCGGTAATATGTTCGTTGACTGCTTGACCGCTACCTACGGTGAGCCAAAAGCGGTTAGGAAACATTTCTGCCAACGTTGCCGCTGCTTGGGCAATAATAGCGGGATGATACCGTTCTTTGTCCAGGAGCGCAAACAACCCGATAGGAAAGTGTCGGAGTAGCTTGCATTGCTGCACCCAACCACGACCAAGTGAAACCGCTTTGTCCTTGGTCTTCGCTCCAAGGGTGGAAGTGATCGGAAGACAGAGCAAGGGTAAAACCTGCTTGTTCTGCCATCTGTACGTACTTTAACAATTCGCTGGGTTTGAATTGTTCGTGGGAAGCGTGATATCCAATCTTAGCCATAAAGTTTTCTCCGTAGTAATGTATTTAAATGCGAACGTTAGAGTTAGTAATTTTCCGATAACGAGCCTCGACCATTGAATGGATGCCGTAAGCAATTAGACCACTTGCCACCAAACCCAAAATCAAAGCTCCAAAGGGTTGTTGTGCTAGAATTGCTAATGCTTCACCCAAACCTCTAGCTTTATTCGCATTAGACAGACGTGCTGCCTGAATAAAGAAAATGCCAATGATACCAAAAACAACGCCACGGGAAGCAATCCCAAATCTGCCGATACGCATTGCCCAGGTTTGCTCAATGGCAGTCATTTCATGCAGTTTGAATTGGCGGCGGAACTTACCCTTGTATGCTTCATATAAGTAATAGATCCCAACACCAATTGCGATCGCCCCAACCAATCCCACCAACCACTGTCCGAAGGGTTGAGCTAGCAACCGCGCTGTCCAATCTTCAGTAGAATTGCGGTTAATATCATCTGCATCGATAATAATTTGCACTGCTGTCAGCGCTATACTTGCATAAGCCAAGGCATTGAAAGCATAACCAAAACGCTTGATAAATCGCTTAGCATTCATTGGTTGATCGGAGTTTTCCGGGTCAAAAATAGTCTGCACCAAACGCCAAAGAACGTACCCAACGATACCAAAACTTAGAAAACCCAGTAAAAATTTCCCAAAAGGTTGGGAAACGATCGCTAAAAACGCACCACTAATATCCGTGATTCTGCCACCAACACCAATCGCCACCTGTGCCGCTAAAAAGCCGACTACAAAATATACCACTCCTTTTGCAGCATAGCCCAATCTTGCCAAGCGTTCAAAGGCAGGATGAGCAACTGCTTGCTTGACTGGTTTTTTAATTTTGTTAGTGGGTAAATTAGGTTGTGTCATTGCTTTTCATCAGCTTTCTCTGGTCTAATTGTTGCCCTTTTGCCTTTTCTTTCGGCGACGGATGAACCAAATTCCCAAACCGACAACGAGTACCACCACCACAACTATAGAAATAGGACTAAGATACTTTTTCACCAGTTGATAATTCTGCCCCAGCACAAAGCCTGCATAGCTTAACAGTCCTACCCACACAAGAGTACCAACTGTTGAGTACAGTAAGAAGGGTAGAAATGGCATCTCCTCAAAACCTGCGGGAATGGAAATCAAAGTACGAATAGCTGGAATGAGGCGACCGAAGAACACCACAGCCCACCCGTATTTTTTGAACCACCGCTTGGACTTGTCGATGTCCTCACCAGATAAAGTTAGCCACTTGCCATGCTTGTTTACCCACTGTCGCAAGCGTTTTTCACCTACACGCTTGCCTATATAGTACCAAGGTAATGCACCCAGCACAGAACCTACTGTTCCTGCCAGAATTACAAACAGCAAATTCAAGTTGCCCTGCTGGACGGTAAAGCCTGCCAATGGCATAATCACCTCTGAAGGTATGGGAGGAAAAATGTTTTCCAGCACCATTAGCAGGGCAATACCCAAGTAGCCCATCGAAGAAATTATGTTGGTAATCCAATTCAGCATAAGATGGTTCTTTTAATTACTGCTAAACTCATCGGTTAGCCGTTTCTGAGAATGCTGTTGTCTATGTTGCTGATATTGATAATTATTATCATTAAAGTGCCAAGTAGAAAGTTACCAACAAAGAACTTCCAGCCCAGTAATACCCACAGCACGATACCCAATTCAATCACTAGATTGGTAGAAGCAATTAGGAAAGAGAGGGCGTTAACTGGGTGTGCGCCTTTGACGAGTACAGAACGAGAAGCAGCGATCGCAGCAAAAGAACAAGAAGAAGATATAAAGCCAAAGAAACCAGCTAAAGCTGCTTGTTTCCAGCCGCGTTTACCCAAAACTCGCGCCATTTGGGAGCGAGTGACTATTACCTGAATTGTGGCAGAAACTGTATAACCAAACACTAGTGCCCAGAAGGATTTCCATAATATTCCCGCACTGGTTAATAAGGCTTGTCCAATTTGGTTCAACATAAGACACCCTAATAAACATCACTTTGTCATGAGTTACAAAAGTGATTAGTATTACATTACTGAGCCGCAATTTTTTCACTAACTGTTGATTGCACCCTTTGAGCAAGGTCATTTGATATTGGTATATATCCAAGTTGTGAAGCGTATTTGTCACCTTCAGTCAGCGCCCAGTTAATAAAGTTTTTGAGAGTAGTTGCTTTGGCAGGATTATCGTACTGGTTATATAGCAGGAGCCAAGTGAGACCCACAATTGGATAAGCTTGCTGTCCTGGAGGATCTGGAATTTCCAGGGCAAAGTTTTGTGGAATTGTCTGTCCTTCCAAGGCTCTAGCAGCAGATTCTGGTGATGGATCTACAAATTGACCAGCCTGATTTTCCAGAGTTGCCATATTCAAGTTATTTTCTCTGGCATAGGCATACTCAACGTAGCCGATCGCTCCCTGAGTTTGCTGAATTTGGGCTGTTATCCCTTCATTGCCTTTAGCACCGATACCTGTAGGCCAGCTGATTGATTTACCAACACCTGCTTTCCAGTTAGGACATGCCTTACTAATGTGATTGGTAAAGAGGAAGGTAGTACCGCTACCATCAGAACGATGAACAAACCTGATGGGAGTATTGGGTAGGTTAACGTTGGGGTTTTGTTTAGCAATCAGCGGATTGTCCCATGTTTTGATATCACCTTGGACAATGCCACAATAGGCTTGGCGTGAAAGCCTTAAATTTTTGACATTTCCTTCTAGATTGTAAGCAAAGACAACAGCACCACCCGTTAACGGTACTTGAATCGGTTCAGCATTATATTTCGTCCGAAACTTTTGGCGTTCTTGTTCTGTTAGAGGTGCATCGGTAGCACCAAAATCTACAGTTCCTTCTAGATACTGATTAACACCAGCACCACTACCTATTGACTGGTAGTTAATTCTGATATTGGGGTTTTGTTGGTTGTAAGCATTGAACCAAGTTTGATACAAGGGAGCAGGAAAGGATGCTCCAGCACCACTAAGAGAGACTTGGTTGCCTGGAGTCTGTGGTTGGCAAGATAATAAACCTGTAGTAAGTGCTACTCCAGTTACTGTGAGAATCCAATGAGGAGTTTTAGTATGATTAGATATGATGTTGCGGAATTTTTGTAACATGATTGCACCGTGGTTTTATAGATTCCTAAGTGTGCAGAGAATTTTGTTATTAACTAACTACGGCAATTTGATAGTTACGGTTTTCCCAGTTTTGAGAATTAGTCCAGAAGAAGGTAAAGTGAATTGGGGATTTTTGGTTAGGAGAAATAGCGATATCTACGAATTCAATATCAATTGCAGTTGTTGTTGAATCAGTGTTTTGTACCGTCTGCCAGTTATCATTAGACCAATGCAAGCGGAAGGGAGCTAATGCTTGAATTCGCAGCGTGTATCCCGCCTTCAAGGTGCAAATTTGACGGTTGAATTTCCAAATTTCTAGAAACTGAGTTGGTTTGGAATTCCCCAGATAACGATTTGCTACTTCTGGAATCCAATCAAATACCTTGCCATCTCGAACAGAACGCAGTAATTTAATATACTCTGCGTGCGCCCATGCTAAAGGCATTGCTGAACCTGTAGGTTTACCAAAATACAAATGAGAGTTCCGATAGTCTGGTTCATCCCAGATTTGTTCTGGTAACAATCCCGTGTCTGAAGCAAAGGCTTCCATCGCCTGGATCAAAGGTTGCACATCATGCCCTGCGGTTAGCTCATAATGTCCTCTTTCTCCTGTCAATAAAGGCCAGGCTCGTCCTTTGCCGTAATGTAAGAAAGGGCCGCCATCTTCTTGTTGTCCATAACCGTCATGATTGTAACGATGCCAGCAGGAGCCAAAGGGAGTGTCTACCTTCAGCACTGCATCTACGACTTTGAGAGAATCGACAATCAGGGGATCGCAGGGAGTGCGGATACCGTAGCGCACCAATTCCAAAAAGCCTGCATCAACAATTTCTTTTGCTGGAAACTGCCACTCTTCTCCAGGAGGACGATTGGCAATAGCCAGCATTCCCTGATTTGGGTCTTCATTCGGGTGGGGATCGTGAATATCTACTGGATTAATCCGAATATAATGCCGTTTAATCTCAGGAATCAAAGTTCCTTCAGTTGTTACCGTCCAGGCTTCTAAGTGATTTTCCAGAAAATCGGCGTACTCTTCAATAAATTGAGCAGTACTCAGATTTCCTCGTTCACGGGCAAAGGTTGCAGCACAGATGAGAGCTGCAATAGTTGCGGCAAGAGTTGAAGGTGAATAGCCGCTAACTTCTTCCCACCGTTCTTGCTGGGTAGCGGGGCCGTAATTGATTAAGTACTTAGTTGCCCGCATCACCATTGGGTAAGGGTCAAATTGGCGTAGGGCGTTATGCCGATAAAGCCGCCACGCCAGCATAATTGGGAAGGCTACTTCGTCAAGCTGAATTCCTGTCCAGTAGGGTTCGCCATTTATCCAAAAGTTCTGAGCAAATCCACCATCTGGCTGTTGGCTGGCAGCTAGATAAATCAATGCTTCTAAGGCAGTTGTCTTATGTCCGGCTGCAAGCAATGCTGTAACGCTATTTACCATGTCGCGAGGCCAGACCAGATGGTATCCTCCCTGTTGTTCATCACCGTGGGCATCACCTCAAGGAATTGACAGCGAAGCAATCATTGCGCCGGGATAGATTTTGTCTTCGTGTGCTAGTAACAGGCTAAAGCTACTGTGATAAAGATTACCTCCATCACCTGATACTTGTTCTAGTGGTAGGCGGTCTTCACAGGCACTGTTCCACTGGTTGATGTAGCGGGCTTTTTGTTCTTTAAAAGGAATATCCAAGGACAGCAAGAGGGTTGTCACTGCGTCGTGGAGGTGGCTAGCGAATGCCAGCCCTAACGTGAATTCCTGATAGGACATATCAATTTCCGCTGTTAGGGCAATATTCCCCCTTTGAGCTTCCTGAAACTCCCAGTCCATCTGGAAATTATCTGCTAAGTCTGTCCAACCGTCACTTTCACCAACATAGCCACAAGAGGTGCGTGTGAAGGGAACGGTTGCTGCCATTGCCAACCAGTTATTATCTTGTTGAGCGGTTAAGATTGTTACTCCTGCTACTTCTACCACTCTAGCGCTATCATTCCACCCGCCAATACCCAAGTGCGGCGCACACAGCGCGTAGAGTCGGAGTTTTGCTAATACCTGTGGATTAGCCGTAAGGCGCGTGTGTTGCAGAATGCATGAATCTCGTGGGTCAGTAATAATTTCCTTGGTAATGGTGTAGTGTCCTTCTGGATCGGAGTTGGTAATGCGGTATCCAAGAACGTGGGGGGCGATACGTTCAGTTTTGGTCTGGAGATGACGCTGTTCTTCATGGAAAAAGCTAGAGCCATCAGTAATCAAATATTGCAGATCCCGGATTTGGGGACGGTCAATGGTAGGGTAGTAAACTTCATTGAGAATGCCATTAGAAAGGGTGAACCAAACGCGACTGGAGATGGCGTAAGCTGTTCCTACCCCATCTTTATTGCCAACAGTCCAACGGGGTTCTTGTCCTGGTTGTCCAAAAGCTGTGCTTTGAGTTTGCTGTTGTGTCATTTTTAATGCCTTTCTCTTCAGTTAGAACCTGCACCTGAACCCTTGCGGAAACCTGGACAAAATTGCCCAGCCTTGGCGGTGCGGGCGTTTGATCTCACAAACTGGGAGTTGATATGTATAAAAACGCCCGCACTGCCACCCCTTTTTCAGGATTGTTACTGGGAAGATATGTATAAGGCTGGGCAATTTTGTCTAATTGTTTTTGAACCCTATGACTCCAATAAGTTGCAACAGATAGATAACTGCAAATACGGCGAAAAATATCCCCGCGATCGCAGTACCACCAAAAATTATCTTTGACGGTCGTAGTTCCTTTGGCAGCATCCGATGATTGAGGAAGAGGGTCAGTCCGGTGACAATGGGAATATGGGCAGCTTCAATTGCGCCTGCGGTTTGCAGCAAGCCGACAGGTTGACCGAAGAACAGATAAACAGCAATTGGTAAAACTGCCAGTAACACAACAATATAAAAACGCTGCAAGAACTTCTCGTTAGTCCAGCGTCCCCGCACACCAAATCCTTGTAAAATAATTTGCGTACCATCAGCAAACATCCGCCCAAAACCATCTTCGACTGAAAGTACAGTGCTACAAAAGGTAATAAAAACAATCAAAACCATAAACCAAAAGCCAAACGGCCCCCAAAGGTCGCCCAGCAAAGTTCCTAGAGTTTCTGCTACCTGATTTTCTTGTGGCACAAGTCCCTGAGGACGCAGCAACTCGCTACCAAGAATCAGGAAAGACAACGCCGCCAACAGCGCACCAACTACAGCTAAGGTATTGGATATAGTCATCAGATTTATCCAGCCGCGTAGTTTCTTTTTTTCCTCCCGATTGAGTTGCTTGGGGTCTATCCTCTCTTGTCCCTTAACACTAGCAGCACCGTAACCTCTGGCTTCTACCCAGTATGAATACCACATCAGCCCGGCTGCTCCTGCGAGCATAAAACCCAACCAAGGTAGTATTTCTTCATACCGCACATTTTGGGGAATTTGCGGTACTAACCCGGCTGCCAGTTGGCGAAAGCTGGGAAAAACAAAAATAGCAGCTGTTACCACTGCAATTGTACGGGCAATCCCCACATAAGAAGAAATTTTTTCTAATACGTTGTATTGACCTAACAAAACAATTGCCGCCGTGACAACGATGATAATCACCGTCCACAATTGGACACCTCCCCCTGTTACCAAAATTAGTGCAGTCGCAGCCGCTCCTGCTAGTCCGGCTACAGTAGAAATCGCTACCACTAATTGTGGTAGTAATATCAGCCAGATAGCCCAGTTTTTCGGGCCGGGAAGTTGCTTGAATCCTTCTAGGATGGTTGCGCCTGTGCAGACTGAAAAGCGACCCACCTCACCGTTAATAAACCATTTCAGGATCACAGCAGCAAGTAGCGCCCATAGCAGAGAGTAACCATAAAAAGCAGCAATGCGAGGTGTAAATAGTAACTCTCCTGAACCTGCAGCCGAAAGCATCCACAAAAAGCTTGGCCCGAGCCACTTTAAGTTTTCCCAACCGTGTGGTGACTCTGGTATATTTATCGTGTTTTGTTGGTGCTGTTGGCTAGATATTTGCACATTGGAATCGCGATCGCTTTTATTACTCATTTGGTGCATTCCGTTGAGAACTATAGTGGCTGATGAGATTGCTCTGATATTGCACTAGTTGGGAATTCCACTTATGCTGTAGTGATTCTCAATCTGTCCTTATTGCACTACTTCGGTAGATTCAGCAACAATCGCAGGTAATTTTTCTGAGAACGCTGGGATTGGACGAATTGCGTCTAAATTGTATTTTTTGGCTACCTCGTCTCTATCGAATCGACGCACAGTCCCTGTAACCTGAACGCGACTACCTACTTGAATATTTTCTGCTGGAGTCGAACTGACAACCAGCAAAAATTCATCACCAGCAAAATCTTTGTCATCCAAGGCAAATGCATTTCTACTGAGCGCATTTTGAACTTCAGCAGTTACGGTTACAGTTTTGCCCAAAAATGTGCTGGAGTTATCAACAATGTTATCTATCGTCACCTCTTTTGGCTCTATTGCTGCACTTGGTTCTGAATTAGCCGTAACTGTTGGTTTAGGAGTACAACTAGAGAGGATAAGTACGGCTAGAAGCAGTAGAAAGATTGCTCCTTGATGTTGATTGTTTGTGTTCATGAATGTCGAACTCCTTCAGATCAATCTCTTCTGGTGCGATTTCTACTTCTTGCCAATCGTTCAGAATAAGACCTAAGCGATGGATGATCCTTTTCATTAATTTCGTATAATGAAGGGTCATTTTCATATTTGTAAGTTTCTCGGTCAAAGGGAGGGTTAGCAGATTCAGGAATATGAATTGTTCTTTCGTCTGTGTGGGGAACTGATAAAGATGCGACTTGACCCAAAGCCATTGGCCCATAAGGTACGGTTGGTGGAACCGGATTACCTAATGGATCGACAGTATAAATTGGGTCGCTAGCAGTAACACCAGAACGATAACCTGCTCGTACCCGTTCTTCATAGTCATCATCAATTCGTAGTTCTTCGCTAAACTCAGGTAAACTCTCTACTTGTTCTTTAGTCAAACCTTTGGCATAAACTCGCTTTTGGGCAAAGTCTATTCGAGAACGACCGATTGGTAATAGAACTTGTTTGCCGAAAATCCATAAACCTAAATTAATGACAAGGTAGCGAAAGCTACCGTCATCTTCATCAACTAAAATGTCTTTGATAGTGGCAATTTTTTCATTATTTATATCTGAATAAACACTGAAATCAATCAGGTTGTTATTGCCAAATATTTCAGTATAATTGGGATTGAAATCTTTTATTTTTAATAGTGCCATTGTGTATTCCTTCTGTGTATTACTGAATTTAAAAATGAAAGGTGATTAATACAGTCAACTGTTGAACAATAAAACTCAAAATTTCATGAATCCACATAAATGCTTTTCTATCTAATTTTCGAGTTGGTTTTTACTAATTAAAGCTCTGCCAATCAGCAAATTAGTCTGCTAGTAACTTTTTGATAATATTGAAGACTGCACCTCCACCACACTTGCCATATCAGAAACTTTTCGATATTCCTTACAAGTCTTCGTTTAGATCTGTTTGTAAACGTTCTTCAGCATGGGTTTCTCGGGCAATAACAGGCGAATTAATACTGTCGTTCACGTCAAACTCCTGCTTAAGTTGAGCAACCCAAGTTTTGATTCGTTCTTCAGTCAAATCAGATTGATTATCTTCATCCAGAGCAAGACCTACAAATTTACCATCGCGAATAGCTTTCGATTCATTAAATTCATATCCTTCAGTAGACCAATAGCCTATTGTTTCGCCTCCTTGTTCAGAAATTTTTTCCTCTAGAATACCTATCGCATCCTGGAAGGTATCTGGATAACCAACCTGGTCTCCTGCTCCAAAATAAGCAACTTTTTTACCACTAAAGTTAATGTTATCTAGCTCATCGTAGAAATCTTCCCAATCACTTTGCAATTCACCAATATTCCATGTGGGACAACCAATGATGATATAACTATACTCATTAAAATCACTCGGTTCCGATTTGGAAATGTCATTCAAATCCACAACGCTTTCCCCTCCAAATTCTTTCTGAATCATTTCCGCTTCGGTTTGAGTGTTACCTGTTTGAGTGCCAAAAAATAATCCAATTTTAGCCATTGTTATTTCCTCTTTTTTTAGTTCTGGTTTAAGGAAAGCTACGTACATCAGACAACTGCTGCACTAGTTGTAATTAGTGCAGCCGTACGGCGATCGCCCATGATGGCTAAATCACGAATCGGTGGAAAGTCACAATTCACATTAAGCCCCTTGACCCATGTATTGCATCAGCCCTCCATCTACCACGAGGGTTGTGCCATGAATATACTTGGCATCACTGGAAGCTAGGAATACTGCGGCATGAGCGATTTCCTGTGGTTCCGCAGCTCGTTTGAGCGGAATTGACTGTACCTGCTGTTTCCAAACTTCTGGGTCATCCTTCGCTGACTGGTTAAAGGGGGTCAGCACCATTCCTGGAGCAATATTATTGATATTAATCCCTTTCTCTGCCAGTTCTAAGGCAAGCGTTCTGGTCAAATTCCGCAAGCCTCCCTTGGCAACATCATAGTCAGCGGCTCCGGCTCTGGGAATCTCCTGGTGGACACTGGTGATATTAATAATCACGCCCCGCTTATCCATGCCTTCTAGTCCCCGGTTATATCTTATTAAATTTTAAATAACAACAACAACAACAGCGTAGCTGATATTAAGTTTTATCACTACGTTGTTTTTATGTACAAGAACAATAGTAATCTAAGTCTATAACGTAAATAGCGATATTAAGGGTAGG